>NZ_JAWOTF010000026.1:0-44918 GCF_033338735.1 Vibrio sp. Vb1127
GTTAGCACTAGGCTTTGAGATGGGCAACTAACAAACAATTTAAGAGTGATTCGGCACGCGTGGCATTTTTACTATGCATTGGTTTTAGTGATTAAGGTGGTATGCGGGAGCATCGTATTGTGTGCCTCACACCTTAATTGGGCGTTAGTACGGGTTTGACGTCAAAGGTCATAAGTTTTGGTGTTTATCTGTTTTCGCGCTCGTCTTTACACCTTTCAGTTTTTACCTGTCACGTTCTTTCCGGTGGCACTATATGCGGAGTGTTTGCTTTGATTTCACCGTTTACGGTCTCTAACTCTTAGCCTATTTCTTTGGCGCTTCTTCGTTTTCGTTGTACTTCCTGAGTTAATCTTGTCGTTCGTTGGGTGTTGCCATCAAAGTGCGAGGATCGAATCCTTTTCTAATTTGAAGCAAGTGGAAGTAGAGCAGTTCAGTGCGTTTTTCTTCTAGCCAACTTTCGTCTTTCAATTGGAATTAAGTTTTGTAGCTGCCCGTCTCACTTCAGTGTTCAAAACCTTTCATATCATGCTAGTTTTCAATATCTTGGAGCGCATAAATAGAAGTAGCGCATGTACTAACAAATTGCTTAAGAGGGATTCTGGTTTTTTGTTCAAGTTTTTGTTTTATATGAATAAAATAAATTTTGCCCTAGGTTGGGGTGACATTTGGGGTTACACCGGAAAATAACTTTTAAATGTGATTTGTATCACGTTATTTTTGTAGGTGATTCTTGTGGAATGGTCTTGTTCCATGCTCAGCCACTTTAGGTGGGCAGTGGTATTTTGCTGACCGAAACTTGCTTCATCTGGGAACCTACATTTACCACTTCAAGTTCCATGTGTTCTGGGATCTTGATGACTTCAATTTCGATTTTTTTTAAAGTCGTCTTGGGGGCTCTGGGATTGATTGGGATGTTTGTTTGGGGCGTGAAGTTATCTAGGAAAAACCATGTGATTGAGCAATTAGTAGATTGGATCCGGATAATAGTGCTTACCAAACCTTCCTTAACAATATAAGCATGAATATCGCGATCAGTTAATCGCCCACCGGATGAATCCATCGCTCGGGTCATAATATACGGGCGTAACTGCTTACGCTCCCCCTGCGCTAAGAGAAGCTGGTTGATCATTCATGTAATCCTTCAGCCTCCTCAGCTAGGAGTATTTGTACCTATTTGTTCAATCTGCTTCAGCTGATTTCGAGGAGCCTAGTGATTTGGATTCGAGACTGCGCGTCTTTGAAATGTGCTAATGCGAGCAAGCGCATAAACCTGCAAATCACCCGCAGCCCCACAATACATAATCTGCTGAGTTCCTAGTGATGCAATTCTTAGACAACCAAATCCTGTTTGAACTCTACCACAGCAAGTTAGAGCAGGAGAAAGAAGAGTAATGATATTTGAAGAACTAAGGTATAAAAGCGATAAACAAACCGAGCAAGACGCAGTTCAATCAGTACGCAATGGGAACTGAACTGGTGGTTAGTGTTGTTTAAGATCCACAAAACCTAGGCTAACACTTGAGAAAAGTGATCAAAATACAGCTGATTCGTCGAACGCATTTTCGACCGCGTCTATGGTTGGAGTAAAGGAGCCGGATGAAGTCACTAAAGACTGGTTTGTTTCCCCCCGACTTCATGACCTTACACCATAGTAGCGAATTGGGAATTTTGACAAATGACAAACCAAGATAGAATTGAGTAGTTTTCCACTATTTGCAGTATTTTTTTTCTAGAGAGCAGGCTGTTTCACGATCCTTATAAGCCTGCTCCGACTTCCCTAGATGGTCAGCTGCGATAGCACGAACATCAAAGTATACGGCTTTAGTCGGATCGAGTGCAATCGCCTTATTCAAATCAGCAAGAGAGGCATTATAGCGTTCTATAAGCCCTAAACCATATCCACGGGAAGCAAATAAGTTTGCCATTGTGATCTTGTCCTCGCTTCCGTCTTCTTTGATTGCTCCCAGATCGATCAGGTATCCACAAGCGCTGATTGATCTGATACCCGAGTGTATCCCAATAGGAAGGAGCGGACTCTGGGTTAGCTCTCTGAACCCGTTTGATGAGATCGGAAAGTAGTGCTTTAACTTGCCTGCAATTCGCTTGCCCCTTACAGAACAGTCCTGGTGGAATAAGTCCTCGTCGCGTTTCCTCTCCTGAAGCCTGATAGCTAAAAATGCCATCGTCAATACAATCGCGCCATCCTATTTTCTCTTTATCCTTAGTGTAGCCAAACTGAAGAATGGCTCCTTCACCTACAGAAATTGTTGAAGTCGGTTCAATAATATCAAGTGAGAATGGGTCTGCTTTTAAAAGATCGACCATTAGGTTTGAAACATTCCATTGTCGCAGGTCTTTCGGACATCCTTTAATAAGGCGCTCTCCTTTCGTAACAGGATGGAGGTCACTTTGAGGGCCATCGCTGACGCAAGTCACGTTAACGATCTGAAGATGACCTGATAGGGCGGGACGCAATGTCGCAGGGCTGGCTTTATATTCTATACGGTTCTTACCATACATGATCCACTTGCCACCACGTACAAGTTCTTTGATTTGGTGCAACAATGCTCGCTCTCCTTTTGCCTCCAGACGCGGTTTGAGGCGGTTGGAGGCAGAGATTCCCGATTGGTCGGCTAACGTAGGAATTCTGACCAGTTTTGACCTGAATTGTTTGAAGTCCTCTGGAGATTTTTCTTTAAATTCGATGAGACTGATATTTGCCTCATCCAGTTTTCCAGAATCTGCAAGCACGAGAATGAGAGCCTTGCGTGCTTCAACATTACTTGGTGCTATCGCAATCAATCTCCGGTAGTCCGTGATCGCTTCAGGAAATTGTCCAGCTTTTGTCAGAACTTGTGCACGATAAAGGAGATGACGATTATAGCTGTCACTTCCGGTATCTGACATTGAAAGAGCAGTTGTGTAGTCGGTTATTGATGAAGTTAAATTGCCTATACTGGCGTAACTGCTGGCGCGGTTGGCATAAAGCGCAGCCGATGGGATGACTCGGATAGCTTGGGTGTAATCTGAAATAGCGTCGTCATGTTTCCCTGCAAATGTGAATGCCATGCCTCGGTCAAAATGGGCACTAGCGCGTTCGTAATCGTTACGAGCGAGTATTAGGAATTTGCTTCGAACTTTTGCTGATTCATCGAACTTACTATTTGCGGAATAAGCTTGGGCGATGGTATCGAGTAAAACAACATTATTGGGCTGTTGGATTAGATCATAATTCGCGGCTTTGATGATGAGATCAGGGCAGTAAAACATCGCACCGGGATTTTCGGTGAGCTTATTGAGTTGTGGCAGCAATCTGAAGCCTCCTCTCACTGATTCAGTTTTGTTGACATCAGCGCTTCGAGCGTCGGAATATTTCTGGTGTCAGTTCAACGGCTTCGCACATGGCGGGAATGTCTAGCAGCGTGATATGACTTTCGCACTCAGTAATAAAACCATCGTTTTTCAGTTTTTTGAACGTTCTAGAAAGCGTCTCTGGCGTCATACCTAGCTGTGTTGCAAGCAGCTTTTTCGTCACGGGTAACGTAATTTTCCCTTCGCTTCTCGATTGAGCGCGATAGAAGTCAGCCAGCTTCATCACCAGTCTTTGATTCGCGTTTACTTGCGTCAAAATGTTCACGGTATCCATCAGCTGGTGGATGCGATTTGTCATGTAGTTCATTACTTTTAATGAAGTTTGTGGAGATTGAGTAAACACCGCTAACACATCTTGGTAGTGGAAAACAGACAGCTCGGTGTCCTGAACGACGCGGGCACTCATCGGATAGGTCCTTGGGGACATAAACATCGCCATTTCCGCAATCATTTCTCCCGCCATGAATACTCGAAACAGCTTTTCGTCGCCGTTTGGCATCAAACGAAACAATGAAACTTTTCCTCTCTCTACCAAATACATTTTTTCCGCAGGTTCGCCACGTTCAAACAGTTGATGCCCTGCATCGCAATGCAAAGGCGAGCGTTTTGAGAAGAGTTGTGTTTTTTCTTCTTCGTTAAGGAGCGAAACAATAGAGCCGGGCACGCTGTTTTCCTTAGCTTGATAATTATCAAGCAGCAAATTCGGACTTGGAGGATAAGATACAAATAATAATCATTATTGATTAATGTGCCAACTTATCCAACCTGAGAAAGGAGAACAGTTATGGACGGTATTAGCCACGTATTTCGATGGGTTGCCTTGTGCGGTCTGGTCGTTCTTTTTGTTCCCGTCGCCATCTTTGCTTAGGAGTCATTATGTCTAAACGATTAGCCATGCCTAATGAAGGGCGAGAAGTGACAAAAACACCGGGACACTGGGTACTCGCTCAACTGGGTAAGAAAGTGCTGCGTCCTGGTGGCAAAGAGCTGACACAAAAAATGTTGCAAGGGTTGGCAATTACCCGTGATGACCGCGTTGTCGAATTCGCGCCCGGTATGGGTTACACCGCACGTTTGTGCTTGGAAAAATCCCCAGCAAGCTACACCGCTATCGAACAAAATCAGCAGGCAGCCGAGATTGTTCGCTCTTACTTACAGGGTTCAAACCAACGTTGTCATGTCAGGAATGCACAAGAGACAGGGTTAGAGCCGGAATGCGCTTCTGTGGTTTACGGCGAAGCCATGCTGACGATGCAATCTGATGCGCGTAAAAACGAAATTATTGCCGAGGCTGCTCGAATCCTCGCGACTCATGGGCGTTACGGTATCCATGAGTTGTGCATTACGCCAGATACAATCGATGAAGATAAAAAGCGCGCGATTCAAAGAGAAGTTTCCGAGACCATTCAACACCCCGCCAAACCCATCACACCCGCTGAGTGGAAAGCTCTGATGGAAGAGAATGGCTTGGTCGTTGAATTTGAAGCCGTTGCTCCAATGCATTTACTCGAACCAAAACGTGTTATCGCCGATGAAGGCTTGAGTGGGTTCTTAAAAATCGTGAAAAACGTACTGACTAAACCGCAAGCGAGAAAGCGTGTGTTAGGCATGCGTAAGATTTTCCGCAAACACGAAAAGAACCTATCTGCGATAACGCTTGTCGCAAGAAAGAAGGAAAACTAAATCATGTTTGAATACACCTTGTATGAAGATCTCGCCAGCGAAGTGGATATCCCCAAAGCGGGCATTACGAGTTGTCCTATGTACAAAAGTGAGCGTTTGCGAGGCGTTATCTTCGGTTTCGCCGAAGGTGAAGAAATGAGCGAACATACTGCAGCAGTGTCAGCGATTGCACAAATACTCGAAGGAGAATGTACGTTCACGTTAGAAGAAGAGGCGAAGGAACTAAAAGCTGGCGCTTGGTTGTTGATGGACGCGCATTTGCCTCACAGCATTATCGCGAAAACGCCATTGAAGCTGATGCTGTACCTGTTGCGCGAGCCTAAGTAACACGTAGTATTGAAATACAAATCAATGTAAATTCAGCCCCAACCAAGTGTTGGGGCTTTTGCGTTTATTGCTGGCGGTACTTATCTGACGAAGTTCTGCAATCCTGCCACGCTGGCAAAGTTATAGAGAATAAAACCCGATGCCACCATGGTGACTGCTAACACGAGGTTAAGCGTATTGCTCAAGTTGGCATTGGGTTTGGCGCTGTGATTTTTCATTTGGCGTTGAATCGTTAAAGCGTTGAACACCAATATCGAGTTGGTCATTGCCGTTCCTAAAGCCATCACGAATGTCGCGACCATGCCCCACATTAAGCTGCCTAGCATGTTAGAGAGAAACAGAACCAACACCGCACCAGTACAAGGGCGGAAGCCGATGAGTAGCAGTGCTTTCCATGAAATATTGTCATTAGAACCTGCGGAATCATCATCTTCTTGAGATCGTGTTTGCTTGATGCGGCGCTTGACCACCGACGCAAACTCTTTCAGCGCCAATAAAACAATAAACACCGCACAACCTTGCGTCAGCAGACGAACATTATCGGAAAGGCTGAAAGCAAACTGCTCTGCAATCTTGGCAGTAATCACGAAAAGAATGCACGCGCTCGCGGCTTGTAGGGCGGCAATAATCGCCATTAACACAAGTGCTTGTCGGCGACGGTAGCCATGAATCAAGCTCATTGACGTCACTGCCGTTTTACCGTGTCCAGGGGCAACCGAATGCAGTAAACCATACAGAAAGCTGAAGCCCAACAAGTACAACAGTTGCCCTTGGCTGATGAGCATCAGGTATTCACTGATATACCGTAGTTAATCATTTTAGCTTTGTGAAGAAAAAAATGGATTCCTTTGGAATCCATTGAGTTGACTAATTGCGATTCTTTATTTTGTCTTTGGTAGGGAGTAATACTATTCTCTATACATGCCGTACACACAAGTCACGATATACTTAATAAACGTTACGAAAAAAGGCAGATTTATCTGCCTTAATAGACAATACATCCTTAAGTTACTATATAACAATAACATCGGAGCACTTTGTGTTGTTAGAATTGGTAATCAGCCACAAGACCGAATGTACGAGGTCCGCCCATTTCGATAAGATCATTCTTATGGCGAAGAACGTAATCTTCATCTGTTGCATTCTTAATGTAGGCCCGAATGGTGAGATCATTCATGGCATAACCTGCATTGAGATTCAATATGGTGTAGTCGCCTGCTGACGTACTTCGGGTGTTGGCGAGATCTGTAAAGTAATCCGTTACGTGATTAACACGAGCACCAAAGAAAATGCCCGAATCTAGCTGTTGGGTGAAGCCAAGACCAGCCGACACTTCAGGTGCATAGCTGAACTCATTCCCATTTAAGTTTTCAACAGTACCGCTTGGTCCTTCGGTGATTTCTGTTTTTAACAAGCCTACAAATGCGAATACGTCCAGACCTGAGTCAAACCAGTAATTGGTTTCAACTTCAGTACCGTATGTTTTTCCTTTAGGGATGTTTGCTATGTAATTGTCGAAACGATTTCCACTGTCACCATACACGACCGTTTGATAGTTTTCATAGTCGTTGTAGAAGACATTTGCAGTCAAACCAAGTCTATTTTCAAGGAAAGTTGAACGGGAACTTAGCTCATAAGTCCAGACTTCTTCCTGCTCAAACACAAAGACCTGTTGTTGGTACTCGTTGTATCCAAGTCCGCCAGCGTTGTATCCTTTACGAGCAGTAAGTCCAAGCATTGAATTGTCTGATACATTTAAAGTTACACCGACTTTTGGTAGCAAAATACCGTTACTTTCATCAGCATTGAAATCGAGTGGGAACCTTGCGTGGTCAAAATCACGCTTCAGCTCATCTTTTTCGTAACGAGCGCCAAGTAGCAAGCCCCAACGGTTATTGAGCTGGACTTTTGAATCGAAGTAAATTGAGTTGGTCAGAACTTTATCTTTACGCTTCATCGAGTCTGTTTGCGTATCCTGATCTTTGTAAAAACTGCTTACCCCGACAATGGCATTGTATTTGTCATCTAACGAGTTATAAGATAGCTTCGCTTCTGCGGTGTAGTTTTTTTCATCAACATCACCCCACCAGTCCGTACGAGGATAAGCTTTGAATTTCGTATTATAGTCTCGGCGCGCAAGCAATACATCAAGGGTTAATTCATCATTGATTAAGTAATTTATGTCAAAATTTGCATTCCAGCTTTCGGTTGTTTGACGTCGAGTACCGTTTTCATCAATGTATTCAAACTTACCTTTTTCAGAAACCAGATTTGTATATTGACCTTCTTCATTACGGCTAGCCAATGTTAGTTTTAGCGTAAGCTTATCGTTAGACATCGGTTTGAATAACAGCTTACCTCTCACATTATAGGATTCAACTTCAGAAGGGTCCCATGGATATTGGTCATTATCGGGCAGCGAGTAATCAATTGGTGTATTACCCTTTGTGCCCTCGGCGGCTAATCGAAATGCGAGCTTTTCAGACACGATTGGGGCAGAAACAACACCAGCTAAGTGATATTTGTCATCTTCGTTTTCGTAGCCACCACGAACTTTACTTTCAAAGTGGAACGTTGGATCTTTGGTTTTGATGACCACCGCGCCGCCAATACTATTTCGGCCTTGGTTGGTTGATTGAGGGCCTTTATAAATCTCTACTTGTTCTGTATCCCACAATCCGGCTTTACCAAAGGCTTCACCAGTCCATGACTCTGACACGCCATCAACGGTTGTATTCACCCTTGGTGTCGCTCCTGTCATGAAGGAAAGGAAGCCTTCACCAGGCCCACGACCATCGACACCTCGAATATGTGGAATACCAGAAGGGGCATTCAGTACATTCGGGACGCGATCGAGTAGATCGTAGTATGTTTGATCTTCGCCATTGTCTGCTTCATCAGTAAAAACGGTGACTGAGCTTGTGTTCTCAGCAAGTGTACCACCGAGTTTTTCACCAAGTACCACAATGGTTTCTAGGGTTGTTAGGGTTTCTTGGCCTTTCTTAGTATTGCTGTTGTCCACTTGCTCTGCTGAAAGAGTGGTGCTGGCTCCAAGGCAAATTACACCAATGAGCATGGCAAGTTTAGTCTTGCCAGTATTAGTGATGGTGATGCCACTGTTTAAATCCATGGGCTTCATGACCTGAGTATTCCTTAATAAAAAAAGAAGAAAACATTTGATGTTGTAACAACATTTATGTAAAAAAGTGTTGCGGCAATAATACTAATGATAATTATTATTATTTACAACAATGATGATATAAGTTTGTGCTATCTCATTACTAGAAGATATGCATGAAGTATCGACGTACAAGTTGGATTTGTGATGGATATAAAGGCTTTTCGAATAATAGAAAATAAGAATATCAATAGTGTTTTAAGTGGTTTGCTTGAAGATAATGAAGAAGTAGGAGCCCCATGTTGGTGGAACGAGGTGCAGACAAAAGGAACACCTTTTATCCTTTCCCAAGATAATACAAGCGTTGAGCTGCTATTTCTTTGGCGAAACACGGATGACAGTGTTAAGGAAATATACATTGATATCAATGGTATTACTGATCATCACAGCTTTGATATGGCAAGGCTTACTCATGTCAAAGGAACGGATGTTTGGTTTTATAAGGCAAGGGTAAACAGTACGTGGCGTGGGAGCTACACGTTTATTCCAGTGACACATGAACGCGTCCAACCAGCGTACCACGGAACATACCAAGAGAAACGCACCAAGCATCGGGAGTGGTTGAGAACCATTTTTCCTCTTAGTGTTCGCGATGATTTAAGTAAAAACAATTTGTCAGCCTGCGAATGGGGACGTTCGAAAACGCCGCTATCTATGCCAAAGGCAGTATCGCAAAGTGCTTGGTCAAGGTTCGATACAAAAAATGGCAATGTTCAGGCAGGAGCGGGCATGCAGCTGGCTTGGACTAGCCAGTGTTTAGGTAATGAGCGCTATGTTTGGTTGTATTCGACAGCCAGCGCTGACCAAATGGCTGAACTGCCATTGGTTTTAGTCTTAGATGGTCAATTTTGGTCTCAATCCATGCCTCTGTTCAGTGCGCTGACCGATGCGACGAGCAGCGGTCAGCTTCCACCTGCCTTGTATGTCTTCATTGATGAAGTCAATGGAGCGCTGCGTAGTGAAGAATTCAGTTGCAACCCTTTGTTTTGGCAGGCTATCACTCAAGAACTGCTGCCGTTGGTTGGTCATTATTTCCCAATTACTAATGAGGCTAATCGTACGGCTGTTGTTGGGCAAAGCCTTGGTGGTTTGAGTGCGATGTATGCCGGATTGAACCATCCGGACCGTTTTGGTGCGGTTGTTTGTCAGTCGGGTTCATTCTGGTGGCCTGATTTTTCGTTAGTGAAGCCACCTAGTGAATATTCTCCTCTTCAAACAAGCGAACCTTTAACTCAAATGAGTCAATTGGTTCATTCTGGCCTTGGTTCTAACGTAAAGCTAAGTGTTTTTATGGAAGTTGGGTTAGGGGAAGACATCATGGTGGACTTGAGCCAAGACCTATACCAGCAACTTAAGCAACAAAACCATCGGTTATCGTTTCGCACCTTTGATGGTGGACATGAACGCCTGTGTTGGCGCGGAGGCATCATTGATGGGTTGTCATATGTTTTTAATTTTGAATCCTGATTTTTCTATGATTGGAGTTAACTATGTCTGAGAAATACATTAATCCTTTTGACGAACCTGAAAACCAGTTCTTTGTGCTGATTAATCACAACAATCAATATAGTTTATGGCCTGAGTTCAAAGGGATCCCTCCTGGCTGGAAAAGCACATTTGGTCCGTCACTAAAGCAAGACTGCATTGATTATATCGAAGCGAATTGGCACGACATTCGTGTGTAAAAAACAAACAAATAGCCACGACGATAATAATTAAATTTCTAAGGAATAAACCAATGCGCACTCAACAAGTGCAAGATAATTTATGGCCTCTATTGGGCACACAACAAGGAATTTGGTTCGCTCAGCAAGTGATGCCAAACCCTGAAGAATTCAACGTCGCACATTATGTAGAAATTGAAGGTCAAGTTGATACGTCGGTTTTTAGGCAGGCAGTGGCCAAAGGGCTTAACACTGCAGATTCATTACATTGTCGTTATGTAGAAGTCGAAGGCGTAATCAAACAGCAATTGCTAGCCGGAACGGCTTTAGAAGATGTTCTGGAGGTTTTCGATTTTTCCCATTTAGAGCAGCCAAAAAATGCTGCATTGGAATGGATGGAAAAAGATCTGCAAACAGCCATTGATATTCAAGGCAATGTAAGACGCTACCGTCACTGTCTAATTCAAATTGGCTCCAAGCAAGCACCAAAGTGGCTTTGGTACCAGCGTTATCACCATATTGATGTTGATGGATTCAGTTTTAACGCAATTAGCCAAAATATCACCCGTCACTACAATCACATGACACTCGGAACGTCCGAGCCTGAAGGTTTTACACCAATGGCCAAGGTAGTCGCGGAACATGGTCAATTTATCGAATCAGAGCAATACGACAAAGCACGATATTTTTGGAAGGAGGCCGGAAGGTCGTTGCCCGCTCCGCCTTCTTTAACCACAGGTGGAACCGATAAGGCACGTTTTGGTGTTGTTAAGCAGCACATTAGTCTTCGTGGTGGCGATTGGCTACATGCGCAAGGCAATAATGTACTGCCTTCAGAGCTCGCAATGGCTCTTGTGTTTGCGTATTTACATTTACACAGTGGCAATGACGACGTCTGTGTCGGCTTCCCGTTTATGCGCCGAATGGGCAGTTCGGCAATGAGTGCCTCTGGTGCGGTTGTGAATGTACTACCTTTGGCATTTTCTGTTGATAAAACTATGAGTATTACTGATGTCGCTCGGGTGATGAATAAAGCCATCAGACAAGCTCGTCGTTACCAAATGTATGATGCAGAGCAAATCTCGCGTGATTTAGGCAAAGTAGGGCAATCCTTGTACGGCCCAATGCTCAACTTCAAGCCATTTGAAGATGAACTGCATGTTGGTAGCAATAAATCGAAAACGCATATCTTATCTGCAGGGCCGATCGATGATATTGAGTTTTCTCCTGCACTAAGTAACAGCAAGCTCGAAATTGAGCTCACTGCCAATGCGCAAAAGTACAATACGCAATCATTAGCGATTCATGCTGATCGATTTGCCAACATGGTGGAGCAAATCGCGCAAAACCCATCCATTACACTTGCTGAGATTGCACTTATTCCTCAAAGTGAGCAGCAAAATATCGCTGATTGGTCTGTTGGCAATCGCTGGCGAGATCCGCATCAAGATAAATCTGTTCTTGATGTTTTTGAACGCAATGCTGCACAACAACCAGATGAAACTGCGCTCGTTTATAAGCAACAAAAATGGAGTTTTCAGTCACTGCGTGAAGCCATTGAGCAGCGCGCTGCTCAGTTGCATACTTTGGGTATAAAGCCAAAGCATGTCGTAGGCGTGGCATTGCCTCGAAGTCCTGAAACCGTGGTTACTATGCTGGCTATCATGCGCTGCGGTGGGGCTTACTTGCCAATAGATCTTGATTATCCCCAAGAGCGTATAGAGACGATCCTTGAACAGGCTCAACCTCAAACAGTTATTGTTGAAGATAAAGAAAACCTGTCATGGGGGAGATTAGCAAACTGCACAACACTTGCTGAACTAACCACTCAACAGATTTCAACCCCGGAACAGATTGATATTTCCAAGCATGATGTCGCCTATATCGTATTTACCTCAGGCTCAACAGGTAAGCCGAAAGGGGTTATGAACACGCATGGTGCGTTACTTAATTTACTTCATTCTCATCAAAACTCTATCTTTGCGAAAGCGATATCAAGCCTAGCGACAAATCGTTCGACTGAGCCGGAAAAGATTACGGTCAGGGCCTCACATACGACTTCATTCTCGTTTGATGCTTCTTGGGAACAAGTTATTTGGATGTTATGCGGTCACACGCTTTATCTTTATGATGATGAACAGCGCAAAGATGCCTATGAATTAGTTGAATGTGTAGCAAACGACCACATCGATGCAATGGATTTACCCCCATCACTGTTTAATCAGATGCTTGATAGCGGGCTTATGGAGCAGGTTTATACGCCGACTCTGGTTCTTATCGGTAGTGAAGCGGTACCAGAAAAACTGTGGGAGCGTGTGGGGAATTACCCTCAGCTGTTGGTAGAAAACTTCTATGGCCCAACAGAGTTTACCGTAGATGCCGTGAGTGCTCCTCTAAATGCCGATATCACTCCTGTAATTGGCCGTCCGATACTCAACGCTAAAGCCTATGTTTTGAACAATGCATTGCAAGAAGTGCCTGTCGGCGTGGCCGGTGAGTTATACCTTGCAGGTGCAGGGCTGGCGAAAGGCTATTTGAATCAACCGGGAATGACAGCAGATCGATTTGTTGCCAATCCATTTGAGCACGGTCAGATCATGTACCGTACGGGTGACTTAGTAAAATGGCGCGAGAATGGGCAGTTAGACTTTATTGGTCGAACGGATGATCAGGTCAAAATTCGTGGTTTCCGTATCGAACTTGGTGACGTAGAAAGCGCAATCAACAATATCTCAGATGTGGATTCATCAGTGGTGATTGCAGAACGTTTTGGAGATTCACACCGTTTAATTGCGTATTGCACGTTAGTCAGTCATGCGAAGGGGCATACCTCTGAGCAGCAGTTACTCGATGAAATGAGTCAGGCATTACCAGAATATATGGTTCCGGCAGGTTTGATGATCCTTGACGCGTTCACGCTAAACGTCAACGGGAAAATCGACAGAAAGTCATTACCAAACATTGATCTTACCAATCGCGAAGAAGTGATCGCTCCGGTTACAGCAGAAGAAGTTGCTCTATGTAGTGCCATTGCAGAATTGCTTGGTGTTGCTGATGTTGGTATTTCAGATGATTTCTTTAACCTCGGTGGGGATAGTATCTCCGCAATGGGGCTTGGCACCATTTTGCGTAAAGTTGGTTTCGAACTCCGCCCTAAAGAAATCTTTGCCGCCCGTAGAGTCGGTGATATGGCGAAAGTGATGAAGCCACTTAACCAGCAAGAGCATGTGGCGCAAGAAGGGCAAATAAAGCCGTTGCCAATGTGGCAATGGTTTGAAGATACCTTCTCGGAGGACACCAGCTATGTTCAGAGCGTCTTTGTCGAAATCGAAGTTGATGTCACGTTGAGTGCGCTACAACGAGCGCTGGCGAAACTGGTATCGATGAATTCGGTGTGTCGCTTGATAAAGAAAGAATCGCAATATTATATCGAATCGATAGATCAACTTGATGTCGCATCGTGGGTGGAACATCTAACAGTCGACGAGCTACAACATACCGATATTGATGCCATATTTGATCAGTATGGTAAGACAATGAGCTTGGCTAATGGTCAGCTACTACGGTTAGTGATGCTAAGTGATAGTAAAGGACAATGTGGTCTGATGATCTTAGCCCATCACCTGTTGATTGATGGTGTCTCTTGGCGTGTGTTGTTGCCTCAGCTTAAATCACTAACTCGCGCGGAAGTTTCCGGTCATGACATCGTTATTCCAAATGAAGTCACGGGTATTAATACCTGGTCTCATGCGCTGCACAATTATTTGGATGTTGCTGCTCAGCAAATGGCGGATTGGCGAGTACGAGAAAGTCGTCCTGTCATACCGTTCAAACCTGCGCAAGAGGATTGCCGAGTTAAGCATTGCCGAAATAAACTGGCAGCCGCTACCACAGAGCGTGTGCTTGAGTTCGGTCAACTGTCAGAGTCGATTGATATTGAAGAAATCTTACTTTCATCCGTAAGTGCAGCCATTGCTAATGTGTTTGGCAACGAGGCGATTAAATTCAATCTTGAATCTCATGGGCGGGAAGAGTTTGACTCGTCCATCAACCTAAGCCAAACCATGGGTTGGTTTACCACAGAGTATCCTTTGGTTGTGGCGTTGCCGGAATCAGGGACAACGGTTGACTTGCTGCGTGAGGTAAAACAAGCCAAACGGAGTATCAAGGATAAAGGGTTGGGGTATATGGCCTTGCTCCATCTTGATAATCCGCATCGTAACGAGTTAAAAGGATTAGCAAGTCGTTATAAGTCGTCGGTACTCTTTAACTATTTGGGCCGATTTGAGCAATCGTCAGAGAAATGGTCGCCGCAAAGTCGAGCTGGAAAATTTGCTGATACCTTTGCTGTTCTGTTAGACAGTGAACAAGCACTACAGCACGATCTCGAACTGAATATCTTTGTCGATGAAAATGCAGCGGCGCCCGCATTTGCATTGAACTGGTCATGGAACGAATTCCAGTTTAGCCAAAATGAAATCGATGTTATTAGTGACAAAATTGAAGAGAATCTGAATTCTATTGCTGATTGGCTTTCTTCGAGAACAAGGTTGGCTGAAGAGCTAAAAGTGCCAGCAGAATTGACGGTTGCCGGTATTTCCTTGCCACAAGCTTCAAGTCTTGAAAAGCGATATGGGGAGCTTTCAGATGTGCTTCCTGCCTTGCCTTTACAAGAAGGGTTGTTATTCCAGTCGCAACTGGGTGATGAGAACAGCAATTACAATTCAACAACGCGCTTAACCTTTAATGGTGAGATCAATATTGAACATGTTAAGCGTGCTCTTAATGTGGTGATAAGCCGTCATCCTCAATTAAAAGCTAAGTTTGATAGCGATATGTTGGGTAAAGCCGTTCAGCTTATTCCCAAGGTGCTCGGTGAGTGGCCAATCGAAAGTCATAGCATTACTTCGATGGAAGAAAGCGAGCAGCAAGCGTATCTGACTCGTTTTGAGAAAAGTGAACTGACGCGCCAGTTTGATCTCAGCAACCCTGAACAATCACTATTAAATGCGAGTGTGATTTATCATGGTGATAACCAAAGTACTTTGTACATCTCAGCTCATCACTTGGTGGTTGATGGTTGGTCGACGCCGATCTTGTTGAGAGATTTCCTAGCGGCATATGCATGTGGTGCTGATGTCTTAACGCCGATTAGTGCAAGTTATGCCAGTGTTGTTGAGCAGCTTACGGGAAGAGATAAAAAAGCCGCTCAGCAACGATGGGTGGATGTGTTACAGGGCGTGAACCCAGCCATTGCATTTGAAGATATCCCCGTCACAGATAAGCTCAACGAGCTCGAACTGTTTATCCCAGAAGACAAGACTCGAGCGATCAATCAGCTACTTCGCCACTATGGCCTTACCATGAACTCATTAATGCAAGGTGTTTGGTCGAGCATTCTTGGCAGCATGATGGGCAGAGAAGATGTGGTTTTTGGTACGCCGATATCTGGTCGCTTTGGTCATGTGGAAGGGATTGATGAACATATTGGTTTGTTCAGCAATACCATTCCGGTAAGGATGAAACTCAAACCAGAGCTAAGTTTGCTTGAGCAGCTAAAAGCGCATCAAGAAATTCAGATTCAACTACTAGAGCATGATGAGCTTGGTTTGGGGGAAATTCAGCAATTGGCTGGCGGCGAAACGCTATTTGATACGCTGCTGGTGGTTGAAAATTATCCAGATCATTCAGATTGGTTTAACAAAGACTATGCTGGAGCGCAGCTGTGCGATATTCATAACCGTGGCTACACTCATTACCCATTAACGATCTTAGTGTTACCCGGTGAGCAGATCCATATTCTGTTTGAATACCGCGATACAGCGGGTGTCGCTGAGCAAATAATGCAGCGCCTTGAACAAGTGTTAGATGCGATTATCGCGTCACCAGAGGCAAGCTTGACCCAGTTAGATTTACGTCTTGCTGATGAAGTTGAGTTACAGCTGCGTGTCAACCAGACCAAAGTTGCGTTACCAGAGCAAACCTTGCGTTCGTTGATGGTGCAACAAGCTGAGAAAACGCCCGAAAAATTTGCTTTGATTGATGAAGAACGAAGTTTCACTTATCGCGAAATGAGAGGGCAGGTAAAAGCGATAGCGGAGTTACTTTGGCAGCATAATGTGAGTGTTGGCGATATTGTTGCCGTTGCTTTGCCAAGAAGTACGAAGTTAAGTCTTGCGTTCAATAGTATTATTGAATGTGGGGCCGCTTACTTACCGCTTGATGTGGGTTATCCAGACGAAAGGTTGGCGTACATGGTCAATGATGCGAAACCTAAGCTGATCATCACGACATCTGAGCACCAAGCGCGCTTTTCTGCATTCGGAGAGTTGTTGATTTTGGATGACCTTCCTGAGCCAGTGGCTTCCACGCTGACTGAAGAGAAGGATGGACTTGCGCCTTATCATGGGGCCTACATCATCTATACCTCTGGCTCGACAGGGAATCCGAAAGGCGTGTTAGTTTCGCATCAGGCTATCGTAAACCGCCTGAAATGGATGCAGCATGAATACACACTCAATGCGCAAGATGTGGTCTTGCAAAAAACGCCATGCAGTTTTGATGTTTCCGTCTGGGAGTTCTTCTGGCCGCTGATTGAAGGTGCGAGCTTGGTCATGGCACCACCGGAATCGCATAAAGATCCGGAGTGGTTAATGCAGATCATCAATGACTACAAAGTGACAACCATGCACTTTGTACCGTCTATGCTTGCTGCGTTTATGGCATCGATAGAAAACAGTCATGAACAAGGTGAGCGTGTCGCTCGAAGTTTGCAGCGTGTTTTCTGTTCTGGTGAGGCATTATCGAAAGAACTGTCTAATCAATATGCACGCTGGATAGAGGCGCCATTACACAACTTATATGGTCCAACTGAGGCGGCGGTTGATGTGACGTATTGTCCGGCTTTTGGTTCTGCTTTAGCTGAAAGCTTAGGGACGAGTGTGCCGATCGGTCTACCCGTGTGGAATACGCAGGTGTATGTGCTAGATAGCTTCCTGAGAGAAACGCCAGTGGGTGTTCCCGGTGAGTTGTATTTAGCTGGTGATCAATTGGCTATCGGTTACTTGAACCGCAGTGGACTAACGGCAGACAGGTTTATTGCGAATCCGTTCTCGAGTGGAGATCGTATGTACCGTACTGGGGATGTTGTTCGTTGGCTGCCCTCTGGAAAAATCGAATACCTTGGTCGAAGTGATGATCAATTAAAAATTCGTGGTCAACGGATTGAACTGGGAGAAATCGAAACTGCGCTTCAATCGCTTGCAGGTGTTAAGCAGGCCCTTGTCTGTGCAAAATCCTTGAGTAATGAAAAGGCTATGGCGGGTGCGGATGATCGCCAGCTTGTGGGTTATGTGATCCTCAATGATGGTGTCGAAACGGAGAGCGAAACTCTGCGCAACAAACTGGCAGAGCATTTGCCAGCGCACATGGTTCCTGTTGCCATTATCCTGATGGAAGAATACCCGTTAAGTGCCAACGGCAAACTTGATCGCAAAGCATTGCCTCTCCCGAGTGACGTTGTCACTGGGTCTGGGCGAACAGCACGACCAGGGATGGAAACGCAACTTGTGAGCATATTTGCTGATGTGTTAGGGCTGGATACTCTGTCTGCAGAAGATGATTTCTTTGCCTTAGGTGGTCACTCATTAATGGCAATGAAGCTGGCAGCAGATATTCGCCGAATTCTTAATGTTCCTATGACCATTGGTCAAATTATGGTGAATCCAACACCAGAGAAACTGACGGCATTATTGTTAGATGATGAAGCGCTAAACGATCCAACTCTTGCTGGCTTTGGTGAAGTTCTGCCAATAAGAGCGGGATCTGGTCCTGCGCTCTTCTGCATCAATTCCGCCTCTGGTTTCGCGTGGCAATATACAGGTTTACCTAAATATCTGGATGGTCATTATCCAGTGTTTGGCCTGCAATCACCACGTCCAAATGGTGCCATCTCTGCGGGGCGAGATATGGAAGATGCTTGTGATATTCATATGAAAGCATTGAAGCAATTACAGCCTGAAGGACCATACCATTTACTAGGCTATTCCTTTGGTGGAACAGTAGCTCAAGCATTGGCATCTAAACTGCAACGTCAAGGTGAAGAAGTTGCATTCCTAGGCTTGCTAGATACTTATCCACCTGAAGGTCAAGATTGGGAAGGGCCAATGAATGAAGAGGCGCAAGACGAGATCGAAAGAGAAAAGGATTTGTTCTTAGCAGCAAATGACATCACAGATGATGAGTTGGACAAGCAACGTATGGCGATGTTTAAAGATATTACCTCGAACTATGAAGATGCTGTCCGGCTATTATCTAGTGCAAAATCATCACTTTATGATGGTGAAGTGAACTTATTTGTGGCTCAACGTACCTTACCGGAGGGGTATGACATTGATGCGCATTGGAAGCCATTTATCACCAGCTTGCACAAGCATTATTTTGAGTGTTCACACGAAGATATTATCGCGCCTGAAAACGTTGGTGATGTTGGGGAGCAGCTAAATATGTTGCTTAGTGGGCTCCCAAGCTTGAAATAACAAAAATAAAACCGGCGAAATCGCCGGTTTTTTATTGGTGTTAATTCTTTATGTGAAACGCATGATATCGTCAGAAACGCTAATCGACTCTAGAATCTCGAGGAATGATCATTGGCGTCTTGGTGAGAGGGTCGGGCATTACTAAACAACGTAACCCATATACGTGTTGGATCAGTGTTTCTGTGATCACCGTATTGGGTGTCCCTTCTGCAATGACTTGTCCTGAATTCATCACGATTATGTGATCAGCATAACGACATGCATGATTGAGATCGTGCAGCACCGCAACGATGGTTGAACTGTTTTGCCGATTCAGTTTCCTGAATAGATCCAATAATTCGATTTGATGTGCAATGTCTAAATAAGTTGTCGGTTCATCTAACAACAAATAAGGTGTTTTTTGCGCCAGAACCATAGCAACCCAAACACGTTGTCGCTGTCCTCCGGATAATGCTTCAACGTTTTGGCCTAGTAATGGCTCAACCTGAGTTGCCTCTATTGCCTGTTGTACGGCCTGTTCGTCAGCTTGTGTCCAGCGTTTCAAAAATGATTGATGAGGGAAGCGCCCTCGACATATGAGATCGTGAACAGTTAAGCCAGATGGCGCAATTGCAGATTGGGGCAGTAGTCCCAGCTGCTTTGCCAGTTCTTGACGAGGAAAGTGGCAGAGATTTTTGCCGTCTAACAAAACAGATCCAGATTTGGGCATGAGCAGATTGCTTAATCCGCGTAGTAATGTTGATTTACCGCAGCCGTTTGGTCCTAAGATGACAGTGAATTTATTGTCTGGGATGCCAACTGACAAAGATTGAGATATGACGTTATCTTGGTAGGCGAGTGTGACTTGTTCCGCCTGCAATCGATAGCGCGAGTTTATTTTATGTTGTGTTGCGTTAGTCAAATTATGATCTCTCTGATTGGCGAATAAGTAAATACAGCAAGTAGATACCTCCAATACTTATGGTTATTACGCCGACGGGTAATTGGTTTGGTGCAAATAAATTAACGGCAGTGAAATCGGACAGAGTGAGTAACATCGCTCCCATCAATGCAGAGGCCATCAGTCCCACCGAGCCATCTTTGGTTAGCTTTCTAGCAAGTTGTGGGGCGACTAAAGCGATGAATGAAATCGGGCCCGTAGCGGCAGTGACTGCTGCTGTCAAAATGACGCCAGATAGCATCGCTAACCGCCGAGTGCGTTCACCACTTACGCCAAGCATTGCGGCATTGTCATCACCCATTTCTAAAATGTTCAACTTTCTGACAAGTGTTGCAGATATGACAAAAGCGACAGCAATAAAAACAAACGATGGCAAAATTTTACTCCATCCCAGTCCATTCAATGTTCCAGCACCCCATATGGCGGCTGTCATTGCTGTCTCCAACTTGCTTGTGAGCATCAGCCAGCTATTAAAAGCGCTTAACATGGCGCTGATGCCAATACCAATGATGATTAATCTAAATCCTTGGATTCCTTGTTTGTATGCCAGCAGGTATACAGCCGTTGCGGCAATTAAGCCGCCTGCGATTGCACCAAATGCAACCTCAAAATAGCTTCCCCCAAATACAATGATGACGACTAGTGCACCTGTGTATGCACCAGTGTTAAAGCCAATAATGTCAGGGCTTCCTAATGGATTACGGATGAGTGATTGAAAAAGTGCACCACTGACTCCGAGCGCTGCGCCAAAAACAAGCGATGCAAATAACCTCGGTAGTCGCCATTCAAGAATCACAATTGAAGTGAATTGTTCAGCGGTGCCGAATGCGACCTCAACAAGATCGGTCAGGCTTGTTCTTAGCTCTCCTTGAGACAAAGCGAAGGTGGCAATGATTGTTGTGGCTATCGTAAGCAAGATGCACCAAGCGACAGTTCGTTTGGATAATAGAAAATTGAAACGACCACTTTTGCGGCCAAGTAGGTAAGTACCTGATGGTTGCATTAGAGTTTACCAAAGGAGTTCAGTTTACGAGCGAGGTAGATTAGGACTGGAGCCCCGACAAATGCTGTCACAATAGAGACTCGGACTTCATTGACAGCAATAACACGGCCAATGATATCGGCGCTAATCAAAAGGAGAGGACCAAGAACCATTGCATAAAGCGTCAACCAGCGTTGGCTTGAAGAAGCCAGCTTTCGAGCTACGTGTGGGATCATCAAGCCAACAAAGCCAATTGGACCAGCAAGCGCTGTGGCACTGCCACATAAAATAGCGATCACTAGCAGGGCTAAAGCTTGCGTCTGTTTGACATTCGTCCCCAGTCCTTGCGCAACATCTTCACCAAGGGCTAAGTTATCCAACCCTGGTGCAATCAATAACGCGACGATCAATGCAAATGTAATGGGAGCGATGGCCGCAAAAGTCAAAGAGAGGTTTCTGATATCTAATGAGCCAGCGTCCCAGAAACGCATTTCGTCAAAGGCTTGTGGGTTTAAAAGCGTCACTGATGACGACACCCCCGCAAGAAGTGCACCTAGAGCCACACCGGCAAGCGTAATTTTTAATGGATTCACTCGGGCTTCTTTATATGTTCCTATGAAATAGACAAACAAACTCGTAGTGAGAGCACCGAGAAAAGCGAACCACAGGTGTTCACTCATCAAATGGTTACCGAAAATTGCGACACCAATAAGCACGAAAAAGCTGCTACCAGCATTCACACCGAGGATGCCGGGATCTGCAAGGGGATTTCGTGTCAAAGATTGTATTAAGGCTCCTGCCACAGCTAACGCCGCTCCGACCAGCAACCCAACGAGGGTTCGTGGGACTCTTGCTTCGAGGATTATTTGGCTTGCTGTTGATGTTACTGTGCCTCGCAAGCTCTCAAACACAATGCTTGGCGATATACTTTTGGCACCGATCACCAAACTTAAGATGCATGTGAACAGCAGTAGAACACATAAAGAAAATAACGTTAAAGAGTGGCGATAAGTACGTTTTTTACGGGAGTCTGGCGTTTGGGGGAGTGCCGTTTTACTTGGTAAGAGAGAAGAGATTGAAGGCAACTTATGAACACTCATAAATACAATTGTAAATAATTATCATTGCCATTATTGTAACTTGATGCGTAGAATGTTCAAGCAATAAGCATCCTCTTTCAACGTGTTGATTTCACGACTCACAATATTTGACGTAAGAAATAATGAAAATGCCCAAAATTATGCTGGATTTCAGCTTACTTAAAGAAAACCCGAATTTTAGAATGGTATTTATTGCAAGGATGATGTCGATTCTTGCTCTTGGCATGATGACCGTCGCTGTACCAATGCAGATACATCAAATGACTGGCTCGACCCTTCAAGTCGGAATGATCATGGCATTAGATGGCATCGGCATGTTTGTCGGGTTGCTCATCGGGGGCGTTTTGGCAGATAAATACGACCGACGCAAACTGATTCTATTCGCCAGAACAACGTGTGGCATAGGATTTGGGGCGTTAGCCTTAAACAGCCTATTGGCGGAATCTTCCTTGGTTGCACTTTATGTACTTTCTGTGTGGGATGGTTTTTTTGGCGCGATGGGAATGACGGCCTTGATGGCTTCGTTGCCCGTTATTGTTGGGCGAGAGAATTTGCCCTCAGCGGCGGCACTGAGCATGCTTACCGTTCGCATGGGAATGGTTTTGTCACCAGCGATTGGTGGGTTGCTCATCTCGTTTGGTGATGTCAGTTGGAACTACCTTGCTGCTTCAATTGGTACCTTGTGCACCTTATTCCCGTTGTTCAGACTTCCTTCCATGAAACCGAGTCATGACGCACCAGAAAATCCGTTGTTGTCATTGTATGAAGGCGTAAAGTTTCTCTTTTCGAACAAGGTTGTGGGGTGTGTGGTTGTTTTTGGTACCTTAGAAACACTCGCAACAGCGGTTAGAGTTATGTTTCCTGCGTTGGCTCTTGAAACATTTACCGGGAATGCCGCGAATGCTGGTTTGATGTACTCAGCGATCCCATTAGGTGCAATGGTCGGTGCATTAACATCAGGCTGGGTAAAGCAATCTCAACGGCCGGGAATGGTTATGATCTACGCAACCATGGGAACATTTTTAGCCATTGTGGCCATGGGATTGGCAGGAAACTACTGGTTATTCCTTGGTATATTGGTGATATACGGATACTTAGGTTCTGTGGCTTCGCTTATTCAATATTCTATTGTCCAAGGACATACACCGGATCATTTATTAGGCCGTGTAAGCAGTTTATGGACAGCGCAAGACGTAACTGGAGACTCAATGGGTGCTATTGGATTAGGTGCTTTAGGTAAGGTTATGGCGCCAGCAATGTCGATATTTTCATTTGGATTGGGGGCGACAGGGGTAGGGATGTTAATGGTTATTCTGTTCCGACCGCTGCGCCGAGCAAAGCTATTTGATCCTGCTTTGGCTCCGCCACCAGAGCCAACCGGTTCAGCAAAAGAAGCCACAGCGACAAGTTAGAATAAACCGCCCTATATGGGCGGTTTGTTTTCTATTGAGCACTGAAAAGTGTTTCAATGTTCTCAAGTAAATTCATGGAGCTGTAATAATCAAGTCTAAATGAATCATTACCCATTGCGTAAACATGGTGATCTCGAACCGCTTTCAAATGGGCGATGAACTTATTTTCTCGTAATTGCTGAATCACAGGTGCTTCTGCGGCGAACAAAAGTATGGATTGACCTGTTATCGCATCGGCAAAGTTCTCACCATTGACTGGAACAATATCTTTTCGTCGTCCCATTTGATGATTGTCTGTGAGTGGTTCTGGGATTTCACTTAACTCAAACCCTAAAGCTTGCAAAACTCTTCCTTGGGCGGAGTTTACTGTCCAAAAATTAGCGCCACGACCATCGCCATAATACACCATAGCAGTCGTTGGTTGAGGTGGCAGTTTAATGCGTTCTTTGATTTCTGCGACCCTATGATTGAAGCGTTGAATTGCGTTTTCCGCTTGCGTTTCCCGATCAGTAAAGGATGCCAATAGTCGGGCAAGCTCTTGCCAGCTCTTATCGTCATAATTAATAACCAGCGTCGGAGCGATAGCTGAGAACTGGTCATACATTTTTATTGCTGAGTCACCACCCGTTGCGGACACAATAATCAAATCTGGTCGTTCTTTGGCGACGGCTTCTGCATTAGCTAGGCCTTGATACAGTGGTTTAACGTTTCTTTCATTGGCAACGGAGCGCCATTGATAAAAATACCCGTCTTTATCTGCGACAGGACTGTTGGCAAGCGTCCCACCCGAAGCAATTACTGGAGCATCAATAGCCAAAAGTGTTCCTGTGATGGAAACACTGGTGGAAACGATTCGCTTGGGTGGCGATGTCAGTGTGATGTCACCATAGCTTGACGTTATTTTCTTCGGCCAACCGTCCGAAACAGTTAATGGCTTAGACTGCTGGTCTGAAATTGTAGCGTCATTGCATGCCGACAATAAGGTCAGAAAAAGCAGCCCTATAAAAACTCTCGCATAGTGGTGTCTCATCATCAGTTCCCGTGGTTAATCGCTCTATAACGAACGCGTATGACTTCATTATTGGTAGAAGGTAGCTACTTTATTGCGAATTACTATCATTATCAATTGATTTTGTCTTTGTTGCTGCTTACCATTGGTTAAATGATAATTGTTACCATTTATTTCTTTGTTCATAAACAACGTCAACCAATTCCTATATAGGAAATAACTTACTAAGGATTATAAAAAATGGCGATTCCCAAGATTGCTGGCTACGAAATACCAGAAGTTGATACTTTCCCTGATAACAAAGTCAACTGGAGTATTGAGCCAGACAAAGCGGTGTTATTGGTTCACGACATGCAGGAATACTTTATTAACTTCTTTGATAAAGCCAAGCAACCTATCCCACATTTACTTCGCAATGTACAAAATATCGCACAGACAGCTCGTCATGCGAATATCCCCGTGGTTTATACGGCGCAACCTGCGAATCAAGATCCTAAGGAACGTGCTTTACTAACGGATTTCTGGGGAACTGGGCTCACGCAAGAAACAGAAATCATTGCAGAAGTTGCCCCCGAACAAGGTGATATTCAGTATAAAAAATGGCGCTATAGCGCGTTTAAGAAGACGCCTCTATTAGATTGGATGAGAGAAACGGGGCGTGACCAACTGATTATTGTCGGGGTTTACGGTCATATCGGTATTTTGTCCACTGCGCTAGATGCATTTATGCTAGACATTAAGCCCTTCATTGTCGGGGATGCGATTGCAGACTTTTCTTTGGAAGATCACCAGTACGCGTTGAAATACGTTGCAGGCAGAGCGGGTTGCATTAAATCAATGTCGCAGGTTATCAATGAAATAGCACAGGGTGGGCAACTGAAGTCAGAGCTGAGCCTAGCTTCCATGCGCGTTGATGTCGCAGAGATTCTAGATATGGATCTTGAAGACGTTGATGTTGATGAGAACCTAATGTTTTTAGGCCTAGACTCCATAAGAGCAATGACGTTATTTGAAGCTTGGAGAAAGCAGGGCATTGATATTGCCTTTTCGGACATCATGCAAAAAACCACCTTAAGAGAATGGTGGCAAATGATTGAATCGAATTTGGAAGTTGCCGCTTAGAGCTAAAGTAAAAACCGATTTCTAATGAAATCGGTTTTTTTATTATGAAGAGAATTGTTCTCTTAACACTTTCTTGTTTATTTTGCCCACCGGAGTTTTCGGTAAGGCTTCAGCAAAATGGATTTGGTCAGGAATCTTGAATTGAGCAAGTCCTTGACTGTGCAAGAAGCGTTTTAGTTCAACAGGCTTTGGTTTCTGGTTGTTTTCAGGAACAATAATCGCACAGCTTCTCTCGCCCAGAAACTCATCAGGTATGGCGACTAAAGCGACATCATGTACGCTGTCATGTTGAAGTATTAGGTTTTCTACTTCTTCTGCGGCGATTTTTTCTCCTCCTCGGTTGATTTGGTCTTTATCACGTCCAGTAACAATGATGTTGCCGTCAGAGGTTAGTCGAACGAGATCTCCCGTGGCGTAAAATCGTTCTGTGTTAAATGAACGTTGATTGTGTTCTTTGGCGCGGAAATAACCTTGGATCGTATATGGGCCTCGGGTTAATAGTGCACCTTCTTCACCAACAGGGACGGGTTTGCCTTCGTCATCAACCACGAGCACTTCATCGTCTGGCGACATTGGCCGCCCTTGTGTTTTTACGATGACATCAATCGGGTCATCTAAACGTGTATAGTTGACCAAACCTTCCGCCATTCCAAAGACTTGTTGTAATTGGCAGTTTAGCTTATTAGGTAGCTCTCTGGCTGCGGTTTCACTGAACTTGGCGCCGCCAACTTGCACAAATTTAAGACTAGAAATATCGTCACCGGCAGTCTCTGCATGTTTCATCCAAAGTAACGCGAGTGGTGGTACAAGAGCGGAGACAGTGATCCTATGTTGTTCAATCAGCTTGAACGCATTTTGTGGTGAGCTATCTTGTGCCAGTACCACACAGCCTCCAGCAAAGAAAACGCCTAGCGCACCCGGGGAACTTAATGGGAAGTTATGTGCTGCTGGTAATACGCACAGATAGCGTGTTTGTTCACTGAAGTCACAGATTGCATTACTTGCGATAACGCTATATGCATAGTCATTGTGTGTTCTTGGGATCAGCTTTGGAGTGCCTGTAGTGCCACCAGACAGCTGGAAGAAAGCGACATGGTCAGCATTGCTGTTTTGAGCAATACCTTGTGCTTTATAAAGCGTACTTAATTCGGTAATTTGAGAATCTACCGATTGGTCTGTGTGAATGAGGTATGACAATGATGCACATTCATCCTGCAAAATTAAGGCCGTCTTTTGGGCATCAAAACCCGGCGTGTCATCAGAGAAAATATACGCTTTTGCTTGTGCGTGACGACAGAAATAGCCGAGCTCAAGAGTTCGGTGGGCCGGCAGTGCAACAACTGGCTTTATCCCTTGTATGGTCAGAGCAAAGAAGCAGATATAAAACTCCGCTCGATTACTGATTTGCATGACAACATTGTCACCCGATTTCAGGCCTAATGTAATGAATCCTGCAGCGAGCTGGGTGATTTTGTCATGCAACTGTTGATAGGTGTATGAGCATTCACCACTGATGATGGCTAAAGCATCTGGATGAGTCTTAACCGAGTCCAGAAAATGGTCGAATAATGTTTTATCTTGCCAATATCCCTTTGCTCGATAGTACTGAGCGGACTCTTTTGGCCATGGTGTAAAATCTAGCGTGTGCTGTGTGTTCGTCATGCGTTCTATACCGTAAGTAATTCGTCAATTTGAATGCCAGCAGCACGTAAAATTGTTCCCATCTTTGCTCCTGTTTCATCTAGCTCACTCTGAGGTGAAGAGTCCGTGACGATACCTGCACCCGCAAACACGCACATTTCGTGCTGGCTTACTTCTGCGCAGCGAATGGTTACCACCCACTCACCATTACCCCTTGCATCACACCAACCAACCATGCCGGTAAAGTAGCCACGGTCGAAGTTCTCTATCTGCTTAATGGCTTGATAAGCCGAATGTCTCGGGAACCCACAAACCGCTGGAGTAGGGTGGAGCTCAGCCGCGATTTGCAGTGCATTTGTTGTTGGATCGTCTGCCTGACCTTCCAATACGGTCGACAAGTGCAGCATTGTTTCCGTTTCAATCACTGAAGGCACCATTGGAGTAAACAGGTTGTGGCAATAACGACTCAAGACTTTTTCGACTTCCTCGACTACAAAACTATGTTCATTCAGATCCTTTTGGGTATCTAACAAAGAAGCACGTAAATGAAGGTTTTCTTGAGTGTTTTGAGACTTGGGACGAGAGCCGGCTAACGGGTTAGAAATTACATGGCCACCTTTTTTGGCCAGTAGTAGTTCCGGACTGGCTCCCATCAACTTAACCCCACTTCCAATGTCTGAAGCAAAGGTGTAACCATTGGCATTGATGGACAATAAGTTACGCAGTAGCACTGTTTGGTCGATTGTGTGATCTGTTGCCAGCCTGAGTGAGCGTGAAAGTACGACCTTTGATAGCTCTGTGGTATCAAACAAATTCAAGAGAGTAGATACCCCTTGTTTATAATCGTTTCCGGTTGGAGCAGACACTATGGTCGCTTTATTTGAACTTTGTTTATCTTGTCCTCTTGCTCTGTGGCTACTGGAAACATAAAGCTTCTCTGGGATAACAAATCTTGTTGGCGTATTTTCATTAAAAGGAACGGTGGCAAACAAGACAGGGTTGTCGTTGTATTCAGACTTTGCTTTTTCCAACATTTCATTGGCTTGAACTGCCAGTTGTGAAAATGGAATGGCTTGCTCAAGTTGTTGTTCAATACCGACGCCTAGCATCGAACTATGGGGGGAAGCAAAGAAGAAAGGGGACTCA
Organism: Vibrio sp. Vb1127; assembly: GCF_033338735.1. Lineage (NCBI taxonomy): Bacteria > Pseudomonadati > Pseudomonadota > Gammaproteobacteria > Vibrionales > Vibrionaceae > Vibrio > Vibrio sp. Vb1127. Next base: position 28,114 of record NZ_JAWOTF010000026.1, read on the forward strand.
TCTAATCGCGCATCCAAAATCTCATCAGTCATTTTGGAGAATCCAACAACTTCACGTTTCATAAACCTAACCTCTAAATATTACGTTACTCATATTTACAAATTGTTTCACATGCAAATGTAGTGCTAGAGTATAGGTGAGAATGATTATCAACATCAAACGATAATTAATTGCATTTTAATAAGGAGCGATAAATGACGTCAGATTTCTGCTACCACTTGAATGTTGGGGTAAGGTAAATGAATAGTACTTTTGAAACGGTACTCCTCACTGGATCAGGTAAAGGTATTGGTTATGCTGTGTTGGAACATCTGTTAGAAAATGGCTATCGAGTGGTAGCGACAGATAAGGATATTTCGTTGTTGAATCAAAGTATTGAAGCTCTTCGAGCTCGCTTTGATGAATCTAGGTTATGTTGTTTCGAATTGGATTTATTAAAACACGATGAGGTGAATGACAAAGTTTGCCAACTCGATCGTGAGTTTCAGTTTGACCATTTAGTGAGTTGTGCTGGAATATTGCATCTGGGTGCCGTGAACGATATGTCTTTGGATGAGATCAAACAAATGTTTGATGTAAATACCTTTGGTGCTTTGGCGTTAATCCAAGCGATTTCAAACAGCATGAAAGATAGACAGCAGGGAAACATTGTCGTAATTGGCTCAAATTCGGCAAATACACCTAGGTTGAATATAGGGGCATATGCAGCAACAAAATCAGCCTTACATATGCTAGTGAAGTGCGTTGGTTTGGAACTTGCTGAAAAGGGCATTCGCTGCAATCTTGTTAGCCCTGGTTCAACGAGAACAGACATGCAGACCCAGCTATGGAACGTCAACTACGGCGAGAATGAAGTCATAAAAGGCAACTTAGAGCAATATCGGCTGGGGATTCCATTGGGGCAAATGGCAGAACCAGAAGACATAGCTAAAGCAGTTCTCTTTCTGATGTCTGATGGTGCTAAACAGATCACAATGCATGATCTTCGTGTGGACGGAGGGGCTACGTTAGACAACTAATGAAGCCGGGCGTTATGCCCGGCTAAATAGTTAAGCGATCTCAGAATGAAGGTATTCGTTTTGGTAAGCAATCTTAACAGCTTCATCGAGTTTAGATAAGAAGCTTACGGAATCATCCCAGTTCAAACACTCGTCGGTAATCGACTTGCCGTAACACAACTCTTCTGAATTCAATGCTTGGTTACCACCTTGCAAAAAGCTTTCACACATCACACCTGAAATGCTCGTTTCACCTGCGGTCAATTGATCGCAAATGTTATTGATAACATTGAGTTGGTTTTTTGCAATCTTACCACTGTTGCCATGACTGCAGTCGATAATGAGGCTAGGTGCTAACTTGTTGTACTCAAGGTCATAAGCAGTACTACGAACATTTGGACTAAAATAGTTTGGAGCCAATCCTCCACGAAGAATGACATGACAATGGGGGTTGCCTGGTGTCTGGAGTACGATTGGATGCCCATTGGAACCGAAAGTCACCAGTAAGTGAGAGTCTCCTGCCGCATGTATTGCGTCAATGGATATGGAGGTGTTTCCGTCTGTTCCATTTTTAAAGCCAATAGCACAATGAAGTGCTGATGCAAGTTGTCGATGAGGTTGTGACTCTGTTGTACGTGCTCCAATCGCCCCCCAGCAAACAAGGTCAGCAATATATGGAGCAATGTTTGTATCGAGAAATTCTGTTGCAGTAGGGACGCCTAGCTCTAGTATCGATTTCAATAATGAGCGGCTTTGATAGATACCTTGCTCTAAATTGAAATCGCCTGTTAACTCTGGGTCGACGATAAAACCTTTCCAACCTTTTCGTGTTCTCGGCTTTTCGAAATACGTTCGCATGACAATTTTTAACGTTTGACTAAATTGTTTTTGAACTTTGGCTAATCTATTCGCGTATTCCAAAGCTGCATTAGGGTCATGGATTGAACACGGGCCAATGATCACAAGCATACGCTGATCTTTTCCCGATAGAATATCTTTGATCTCGTCACGTTGAGTCTCTATAAAACGCTCTAAGCGCTCATCTACTCCAGATTTAGATAACACAGTGTGTAGTGTAGGGAGTTGTATGGCTGACGCTGCGTTGATGGTGTTGTGTAAAGGTTGCATGACTAATATCCAAATAAACCAAAAGACGGAAAATGTAATGATGTTTTATTAGAATTGATAATGGTTCTCATTTCGATTCCAGGGTAGATAGTGTGAAACATTTTGTAACTTGTCAATACTGGTGGTAGTAAATAAGAGCGAAATTGTATATTTAAATTATGCACTGGCTTTGTTGCGGAAATCGAATGGACTAAACCAAAATCTTACGATCAGATCAGGGAGATTCATTCACAGACTTTGATTTCATGCCTAAGCCTCGCTACAAAACTATTAACTAGAGCAAGTACAATAACTCCTTGGCTAACTGAGGTTCACTCACGTTTTGGATTGACGAAGAGGCGATAGCTGAGTGGAAGCAACCCAGACAGAATAGACGTGGTCGCCCCGGATTGTTTAGTGACCTTGCTATCACGACCGCTCTCATTGTAAAGCGCGTCTTTTCCTTACCTTTAGCCTACAAGGCTTCATCGATTCTGTTTTTAGATTGGCAGAGTTCCCATTGGTTTGTCCCAATATTCTTGTATCAGTCGCCGAACTATGTATGATTTTGATGTTCATGCGTACAAATGGATCAACCTACGGGGCGTACATAGTGGTCAATCTAAAGCGGTGGCGTTATTGATTCAAAATGGTGCTGATGCATGTGCTCGTGACGAACGTGGTAACACCGAATCGATGGGGCATTAATTAAAGGTGAGCTATCAATCGCTAAACCCCTTTTTCAACAGACCTATTCTGACCGTCCCAATAAAGATCGGTAACATTATCTGAGTTTGCCAAGATGTCTGGGCAGGCTGATACGCTGAAAGAGTTTGTGAACAAAGATAAGTGACAACAGCTTTCAAAACGCTCATCGATATAAGATAATAATTCTCATTATAAAATAATTTTTGTAAGTTTTATGAAGCTTTTTCCGTGGTCTGATAACTTGGTTTCCCTCTACCTAAGCGTGGATTACAGCCCTGATTTTATATCGAATATAGAGTTGCAAGGTATCCATTTACCAAGTAATTTTTGTAAAGCGGCACTTAAGCGCCGTTGTGAATTCTTGGCAGGACGAGCGTGTGCGCACCAAGCGTTAACCTATTTAGGTCATGAAACTGCCGGCAGTATTGGTATTGGTCGTGGGAATGAACCTGTTTGGCCTGAAAATATTGTTGGGTCTATTTCCCATTGTGTGGGACATGCTGTCGCATCTGTTGCTCACTGTAGTGAAGATGTCGTTGGGGTAGGGGTAGACATTGAGAAAGTGATGTCTCGTCAGTGGGCGAATCAACTATCATCACAAATTGTCTCGCTTAATGAACGGCATCACGCTGCTCACTTTGATGATATTTGTCAGTTTCTAACGCTAATATTTTCCGCAAAAGAGGCTATCTATAAAGCGATTTTCCCTACCGTTCAACAGATTTTAGATTTTGATTCAGTCGTTCTTGAGCAGATTGATTGCGATAGACAAGAACTGACTTTTGCGACAAGCCTTATTCTCGATGAATATTTGAACAGTGAGGTGAATATTAAAGTCCGCTATTCAATGATGGATGATACACATTACATTACATGGTGTGTGATTGGTGAACATCACCTGAAACACTAACTAATTAAATACTGGTAAATCCCCAGCTAAGCTGGGGTGACTCGCATAGGTTTGACCATGACAACGGTGTAACTTCTTTTCTCGACCAAAAGTAAAGAGGAAACAACCTATGCGAGGCTATAAGAGTCTGTCTCATACCCGTTGGGATTGTAAATACCATGTGGTTTTTATACCGAAAAAGAGACAAAGATTGATATATGGTGCACTGCGAAAACATCTAGGTTCAACGTTTCATGAGTTAGCGAAACGGAAAGGCGTGACTATTGAGGAAGGGCACTTGATGAAAGATCATGTTCACATGTGTATCAGCGTCCCCCCCCCCCACACACACAGACATAGAAGAGCTTTTGTGGGTGCGCCAGCGCTAGAGTGATGCCCACCAAGGGCTCGATAGATCCACCGAGATTGATCAGAAAATAGCGCATATTCAGCGCCAGTTCGCGGTCTTTTTTGTCGGGCAGAGAGTCGCTAATCACTGCCTTGGAGGGTGCCTCAATGGTCGGACGCATCAAGCCAGTGATCAGCAGCAAGGCAAAGAAGTGCCAGATTTGATCAGCCAGCCCAATGCCAGTATACGCCAGCGCAGCGATCACATTACCGCCGAGCATCATCACTTTGCGGCCAAATTTATTTGATAGGTAGCCGACATAGATCCCAGAGGTGCTGCCTACCAGCGCCGAAAGCGCCAACATGGTGCCGATGGCGATCTCGCTGGCAGCGTAATCTTGATAGAGGAAGACAATCAGAAACGGCCAGGCCAGAAACAAGCTAATGCGTGAGAATAGGGTACCAAACAATACGATCCAAACCGGACGAGAAAGCGCTGGTACGTAAATAGGCTCTGATGTTCCATATAAACCTTCTTATTGCACAGAATCTATTCAGTATATCTACTCTTAATTTCAGTGCTATAGGTCAGATTTAGAGCAGTGCAATTAGTTGAATTAGTTAATTTGGTAACATTTTTATTTGGATTTTTTCTAACGGAGAGGCTGGAGATTGGTGAATTGCTCTGTGCATCAAAATCACTGATAAAAAATCATATTAGCAGGATTAAATAAATTAACCCATTCGTTGCAACACTAGCTAGTGTTGACCTGAGGGGGCTAAGAAACTTTGGGGCGTGCGACGTGAGGTCGTATGAAGCGCTGTTCACCGCTCAACGAGTAAACCTTCTGTATCACCAGATGAACCTAGGACTCTGAATAAAGTAGCGAGTCTGACAATGTAACGAAGGTTGGTATTTACCAATCGGGATTGAAATCGCGAGAGGACGATCCTCCTGATAACCACATGAATCGGGCGAGTGCTAGGTAGTCAGCATGATGAACATACGTGAATCCGTCTAAGGTGCGTTATGCTATGAAACAGCGGAAGTGGTTAATACGCTGTGGCCAAAAGGCATGAGAGTCGGAAAGAGATTGCCCCATGCTCTTTCGTGATCGTTGAACTCTCCGCACTATAGCGGGCATCTACACTGACATACGGAACACGGGAAGCCTGTATTGTAACGATGCAGATACAGATACTTATCTGGCACGAAAGTGAGCTGACTTCCGACTGGCCTTCCGTTGCAAGAGAATTTGAAGAACGATATCAAACCGTTGATTGCTGATTTCTTAGCAGAAAGAGGCTTAAGACTCTCCGAAGAGAAAACGCACATTACCCATGTCAGCAGAGGTTTTGATTTCCTAGGTTTTAATCATAGGAAGTTCAAAGGGAAACTGCTCATTAAATTACCTCGACGGGTCATACTGGCTTCCAGTCCATGTTGCTTTAAGAACTTATTCCAGTCGTGACTCGTATAGACTGCCTTGCTCTGAATGCGCGAGTACCTTTTGGATTGGAGAACGTCACCATATAGCCATTAAAAGCGCATCCCAAACCAACTTTTTAGTTATTCGACTTTTCATCGACCAGCTAATCACTCTTCTTTAGAAAAGATCGACAACAACGGCAAGATACAACTAGCTTAGGTTGCATAATGACCAATCCAGCTACCAGTTTTCAATTATGGATTCCTGAAGTGATTTACAGGCTCTAGCAAGTCAGTTTGTCGTTTATCTAGCTGTATTTTCTCAGCTTGTATTTCCTGTAGCGGAGAAATAGTTACTAAGTCTTTTGCAATTTGTGAGTACTCAAACATGATGAGTAAGATGTGATAAAACCATTTGCTCATCGTATTTGAGGCTTGATAAATCCCGCGCTCACATTCATAAATAGCCCGTACGACCGCTTTATCCCGAACCGCGTGTATTTTTTTAGCGTAGTCACACCAAAGCTCAAACTGCTCCTGTGCTTCCGTGTGCTTCTTGGCTATCAATAGCAGGTGTCGGTAACGCTGGTGGTTGTATTCTTCTATTTGTTTTTTTACCTCATCAGCATGAGCGATCGCCAGTTTTCGTGTTGCATTGAAGTGCGCTTGTGCCTGCTGTCTCTCGACATGATGTTTATCGTAGTCTGAGATGGTCAGTGCTGTTGGCGCGAGGACACTATTTTTGATTAGCTTTCCTAGTGTGTACTTGTTACCACTTCGCAAGGATGAGCCAGCAAAACGATACTGATGAAATCGGTAGGCGATACCTTTAAATCGAGTGTTTGTCCTGTCTGGTATCAGTTCGATTTCAATACCTTGTTTGAGCAGCGCCGTTTCAAGTTGAGTCAGTGAAGATGAGGGGGGCAGAGTACGAATCGCCGAATCCACTTTTCTTCTCATCACGCGAATAACCGTTTTCTCTTTTTCGCCTAGTATATCAGTGTCATAACTTGAGTGGTGTACCCCTGAGCTTTGTACTGTTTGTAACCCTAGCGCCACTTCTTGCTCCCTCATAATTTCTTGGGCTTTGAGGTGCGATTGCCAGTTAGAAATGATTTTGCCTGTGAGTAAATCGGTGGTCGAAGCGACAATATGGACATGTTCATTATCAGTATCGGAGTGTTTAAACGCGATATAACGAGCGTTTTCATAGCCAAGATGGGGCATGAGCTGTTTAATGGTGTTTCGCCACTGGTTCAGGGATAACTGTTCCCCCTCCGCTAGGGAGACTACAAAATGGCGAAAGGGTTGTTTCGTATTAGTATTGGCAAGATAAGCGCTTTGCAGTTCAGCAATGGCGCGACTCCAGTCAACTTCTCTAGCATCTTGGCGCTCTGCGCCAAGGGGAACAGAAGCGATTTCGTTCGCACAGATGAATTGCGATGTTCCCCTGTGAAAAACATCTTTCGACTGGCTGGATGAGTACTCAATCAGTTGAGTAATGTCGTCCGTCTGTTTTGCCCCATAGCGGACGAGTTGAGCCGCATCGTGGGTGGTTTGTTTATCGTTTTTGCATTTTAGCTCTTCAAATATCATCTCTTCTATCCTCCTGCTCCAACTTGTTGCGGTAGAGTGCTCTCAACGCGTTGCTGTCTAAGTAATGCATGGCCAACAGCTCGGCGGTTTGAGAATTATGAGCGTCGATAGCGAGATTTCGGGTGAGTTGTAAATTCTGTTTTAGTTCATACAGAGCATCACCCAGTTGATGGGCAATTTCATGGTCGTACAGGGGATTATCTTGCTCAATGAGTGATTCCATTACATTAGCGATACGTTTAGTTTGCTGAAAATATTCTGAAATCGCATCGTTTTGTTGTGGCTTAACCGTCAGTTTATGTGTGATGACATCACGAAGAAATCGGCTTGCTGATTTGTAATGGTAGCTTTCCATGGTTTGCAGTAACTGTTGGTATTCGCTTCCAGTGAGATTGGTTTTCACTGCTTTGCAATACAGCTCTTCGTCACTTTTTCGTTGTTTTTTAAAATTCGCCTGAACGATACGAATTAACTTGCGAGCATCTATCAGTTGATTTTTATCGGCGTCATTGGGATGCTGGTGGAGATATAAAGCGTGAGAAAGCTCTGAAATAAAGGTTTGTTGTGAAGCGATGGTTACCCCAGACTCAATCGGCGAGGGTAACAGTCCTGCGAGTAGTGTAGTCAACTCCTCTGCTGAATAGCTGTGACTTTCAATGAATGCCGATAGTATTTGTTTATGTTTTCTAGATGTGCAGCGAATGACAGTCGCTGCGACTGTGTTGATATTAATATCCATTTTTAAATTTCTCTATTTATTATTTTAATTATTTAGAGTGTTTTGTGTTTTCAAGCGATAACGCCGAAGGCTGTTAGCGCAACCTCGCGCAGTGAGGCATGGCTTTCGTGTGTTTTATTTGGAACAAATAATAACGCGCGATACCAGCTTGTTACTATTTTTGTTCTGAGTATTTTTATTATAACGATATAATTGACGAGATTGAAAGTGTTTATTTTAATTAAGTTAATTGGATATCATATGGCGGTTTGAATAATCCTGTATTTACTGCGTAATATGACACGGAATTTGTCGAGTGCGACAGGGAAAGTGCGCGTTACGACATCGAAAATGCCGTTTGCAACAAAGCATTTGCGCCGCACTATCATTGTGTCCCTGGTGCATTCAGTCGCTTTCAGGCCGTCTCATTGGAACTGAGTAAGTCGTTGTCGGGGCGGATATTACATAGATTAAGCTGAGTTTAATGGGCGTAAAAATAAACGAGAGGTGTGATTGTTGAGTGAAATTAATAGAGAGATTGCATTAATGATTATCTATTTTTAATTGCTATGATAGGCCATGTTGACATGGTGTTTAATATATGGGTTTTATATATTTTGTTTTTCGTGAAATATATAAGGTGGGTATATTTACTTTTGGTTAAATAAATGCGAAAAAGTGATTTCTTTTCACTTTAAAATGCGAATATTATATTTTTAACGGCTCCTTGAGTCATAATAAAAATAAACGGAGGCGTCTCATGGCGCTTATACACCCAATTAATCAACTGAAAATAGAAAAGAAAGCTGACGTATTAAAACGCGTTGGTTTATCTCAAGCTACCTTACATCGCCGAATTAATGATGGCACATTTCCGCCCGCTGTACAACTGGGTCCAAAGGCCGTGGGCTTCATGTCGCATGAAGTCGATGCGTTTCTTATTGCCTGTGCAATAGGAGAAGATAAAAAACGGGTGGTCGCTGAGCTGCTTGCTCAGCGTCAGACGCTCAAACAAGCGAATCCGCTCCTGCAATATATGAACTTTCAGTAACAGGCCATCGAGTTCTGCGCTAAAGCGCAGAGCTTAATTCAGTCAATTGTACGTCTATTCATGTCAAGAGAGTGCATGCGTTTCTCCGCCTCTCTAATGATAGGCGTCTTATCTATACCTGATTAAAAATAATAATAAAAATAGGAATTAATATATGACTTATCGAATTACCAGCGAATTGACCATAAGTGGCGATTCAGAGAAGTGCAAAGCACTGTACCTTAATATTGTTGACCACTTTGGTCAAATTGACTTCAACAACATTGTCCCGATGCCAGCGGCGATACGAAACGCCACGGATTACTTTATAAAAGAGCCGTGGATGATGCGCCATTGGGGGGCCTGCGATGTATTTGAATGCGGTGTGCCTTATCGATGCTTTAATCCATGGAAAGATGACTTTCCTGCAGATATGGGGGACTACATTAATTTGCTTCGGTTTCAAGAAGCATGCGAAGAAGGAACCCCGCATTTAGAGCCAATCATATTCACCACGCTAAATACGTATCCTAAGGAGATAGTTTTCGCTTTGTCAGACCAAAACCCAGGGTTAACGTTTGACGTTCGTTTTTATGACGAGCATTTCAGTTGTGCCTGTGGTCGGATGCGAATTTGTGATGGGAGAGTTATTCAGTCTAAGGTCGCGCCACACCATGAATTTATGACGAGAGAGCAGTGTCAGTTTTGGGAAAACTATGCGCATCAGTTAGCGGGATTATTGCCGTTTGAAGCGACGTTTTAAACCATCGGTACACTATGTGATGTGGTTTGGCAAAGGTTTGAGAGCAACAAGTGTATCGTAGAGCGGTTTTTGGCAGCGCTGTCCACGCATCGACGAGAGAGTTTAAAGCTCAAATTGACAGCAAATCGAATGACACTTTGGACCTAGGACTATTTGACGCCTTTCAATTAATCTCTCCATCAAAACAAACACTACTACTATTACCTCTAACCCCTAAAGGGGATAAAGTGCTAATATCCCCTATAGAGGATAATTTTACATTGGAGGCAGATATGCTCATAACAAGCCCTATGCAACTAGGGGTGTACTTGCGTGATGTACGCAGAACTCAAGGACGAAACCAGACTAAAGTCGGGGACATGGTTGGGTTAAAACAGACAACAGTATCGAAACTTGAACGTGATCCTGCCTCATCCAGTATCGAAAGTCTGATGCGTCTTCTGTCATCTCTCGACCTAGAGCTACATATTCAAGATAAAGCTGTAAGCCGACAACAAGCAAAGCTTCGTGAGCCAGATGATTGGTAAAACGCTGTAAAACAAAGCCAACTTTATAATTAAGTTGTTCTCTCACAATCATCATCGAGTTAGCAAATCGATGAATGTGCGACCAGCTTATTTTTTCCCCATTCCGTACTGGCAACTAGGAAGAAATCCTTCTCAGTTGCTTTTCAACTCATAATTTCCCTCAATAGTTGCTTCCCCCAGTCACCGCGACAAACTTCTGCCCCTTTCTGTGTCAGTAGAAATGAAGCCCCATTGTGTACCGACTCCAATTTGAATTAGTTTTTCTAATTGCTTGCAACTACTTAAAACCAGAGCTACGCATTTTTTGACGCAATAATAAGCGCATGGTGACTTTTTAACCTAACTTTGCTTACCTCTGTGTTCCAAGCATCAGTTACGTACTCTATAAAATCAGCATAACGATCTTTGGGTATATAGTCATAGATAGGCTGACTATCGAGTATAAAATCTAAATCCCTGTCCGAATTATTGAATGGGTAGTAAGACTCTTCTTTTGAATAGAGGACTGTAAAACCGATTAGTTCAAGCTGAGTCAAGAACCTTGTTAGAGTTAGTTGTGAATAGAAAAAGTCGTCAACGTGTGCTCCGTTAAATTCAACGATTTTGTTGTGGAGATATCTTTTTATATTTAGAGCGTTATCACTTAATGAAAATCTTAAGGCGATCATGCCATTATGTTTCAATACTCGGTAGCAATTCAATAGAACAGGGGTGAGTTGCTCATGCGTACCCAACCAATGAAATACAGCGTTAGAAAAAATTACATCAGATGAAGACTCTCTTTGTTTATCTAGCCACAATGCGATGTCTGCATGTTCGATTTCTGTAAAATCAGAAGAGTGCTTGCGAGTAAAAACATCGATCATTGAAGCGTCAGCATCAACACATTTCACTGTCATATTGGTATGCTGAGAAATTAACGATGAAAGCTCACCATTTCCACACCCCAAGTCAATTACCGACTTACCATTCAGATGATTTAATTCTGTAAGTTTTTCGAGTAAGGTTAGGCCTGAATGGTACTGGTACTCCTTTTGGAAACAGTCATATTTATTACCATTCCATCCCATAGCTAACTCCAAATTGTTGAGCATCTCGTGCATGGATACTTGCTGATTATTGCTTTGTCCGACATTAGATTGCAAACGCTTATCGGTACAGTGAGATCTTGCTAACACGAATAGTGATACGTGTGAAGTTGAGCAAATCAAGCGTAAGGAGTGGTTTGCTTGTTGGAAGATATGAGTAGTGTTTTTCGATACCAAAATTATCCATACAAATCTAAATTAGTAAAAGCCCTAAAATGGAATTGATGTGATGGACGCCCCCATTAACGGCTTCGATGAGCCAGAATTAAGGTGTTAGCACTTAATTACGAAGGAGCATCCATCATGAACATTAAAGTTGTTGGTATCGATATTGCCAAATCCGTCTTTCAGGTTTGTGTTCTACTTCATGATAACAAGGTGGCAATCATCAGAAGTGATTTGATGAAGAAACTGAGTCAGCTTCCTGAGAGCACTCTCATTGCTATGGAAGCTTGTGCATCATCCCACCATTGGGCCCGACAAATGAAACAGCACGGGTTTGAAGTCATGCTGATCTCAGCTCAATTCGTTAAACCATTTGTTGGGCATCAGAAGAACGATGCCAATGATGCCAGAGCAATATACGAAGCTTCCCAACGGCCAGATGTCCACTCCGTTCAAGTAAAAACTATTGAGCAGCAAGATATCAAGGCATTGCGAAATGTTCGTCAGCGCCTCGTCGATAATCGCATTGCTTTAGTAAATCAATCTCGTGCCATGGCCGCTGAATACGGTGTGATATTCCCTAAGCATGTAACTAAGTTTCAAGAACTTCTACCATTAGCCATTGAAGATGCGAGTAATCAGCTATCACACGTTATGAGGCGTCTATTGCTTGAAAACTACGATGAGCTTAAACAGTTAAATAGGGATATTCAGCAAGTGGAACATGACTTACTGGAGCTGTGCAAAACCAACCACCGTTTTAAAACGTTACAAGAAGTTCCTGGATTTGGCCCCATTATCAGCTCTGCGTTAATCAGTGAACTCGGTACTGGAAAGCAATTCTCTAATGTCCGTCAGTTTTCGCTTGGTGTGGTTTAGTTCCGAAGCAGCATAGCTCAGGAGGTAAGTCCTGCCTGAAAGGTATTACCAAAAACGGTAATAAATAGTTACGAACGCTTATTTTGCATGGTGCTCGAGCGATCGTTCGGTATGCAGATAAACGTCAGGATAGGATGGGGACTTGGCTACGGGAGTTAATTGCCAGACGAGGTAAAGTTAAAGCAGTTGTGGCCTTGGCAAACAATCTATGTCGAATTGGGTGGCGCCTTTTAAGTTCAGGCGAACAATTTGATGTGAATAAAGCCTTTGCGTAACAGTTAATTTATAGAATTATTTACAGATAAATAGCAGTACCCGAGTTTGCAAGTATTGATGAACAAACGGTCAACGTCTCTGCTAAAACTTGATTCTGGACAAGGCATTATTTATGCCGCGGAAATGTAAAGGAAGCTGAGAGCAGATTACATCATGGCGCGAGCAGTAAAAGCTCATAGAGACGTCGGATATATGTCAGCGAACCGAACCTAATCAGTTCTTGCAATCACAGGGGCGTCCATATATGTCCAAAAAAGAGTTTAAACAGCTTTCTTAAAAGAAAGCTGTATCTCTAGTTCTAATGCCATGTTTGAGATGTTCAAGGTGCCTAAGTTGGTATTGTGGTGTTACGTGTGTTTCTCTCAATCAGGGTTTTAAAATCCAGAATTTTTCTCTGATTTCTGAGCTTAGTCATGGCTTGAGCGTCATCCACGACACATATCCCAGCGGCGGTGTTTTGACAAAATTGCGAAGCCAGGCAACGCACTTCAATGACTGCGGCTTTATCGCGGCGATGCGCTTGTAAGGTCAGGAGCGATTTCGATTCGTCATACTCAATGAATTCGTAGTCTCGGAACAGCAAAGCAAAACTCACCGCCGCTGCTTCGGCGTCCGTAGCAGGAACGGTGGCGTAATGGCTTCGGGTGATAGGAATAGAGTGAATAGGGTAATCATCATTGAGTAATACTGATAGGTTGGGATGCATGTCAGCAATATGGCCATGGATGTAGTCTCTGCGTATATCTTGATAAAATTTCTGGTATTGGAAGTACGAGAGTGTGATGCCGTGGTTGATATCCCAGTGATTGTCTCGTAGTAAATCGCTAAAACAATAATCATCAATCTTCAACAGTTGCTTGAAGTTGTCAAAACCACCCAACGTCCGCTGGATTTGTTTTTGGCTCACCCCACGCTCGAGCAGGTCGGCTTCATTGAGATACGGTTCACTGCGCAGAATCGTGGTGACCAGTTCAATGAGACCGATGTCCACGGCACTGATACCTTGCATCAGAAGCGGGGCGAAGTAATCGGAACTGGAGTAAGCCAAGCCTTCATCGAGTGCAGAAATGACGCTGAGGCGTATAGGGTTAGTTATCATCATGGTTAAACTCCTAATTAAGAGAAAAGGGGCGTGTCAGTCTTGGGGCAGTGCAATAGCCTCGATAGCTCAACCAGCGAAAGTAAAAGTGTACGGCATCAATACGCTGTTTTTGCTCTTTGTGGCATAGGTTCGATTGGCCGAGTTCCTTATGATATTGACGAATGTCTCGCGTCTGTATGTATAACCTTTCATTGCTGCTGGAGTGGTTGTCGTCAACGAAGCGTAAAAACTGATGAAGGTAATCTGCAATCTGATTGAGTCTGAATCGAGGCATTCCTGAATGCTCGCGCTCTTCCATCAATTCACTTAACCAGTTGAGGTATGGAAAACGAATGTCCTCTTCTGCGTTGCACAAATCTAAAGAGGGCAAGGTTGGGAAATCGTCTTTTGTCGGTTTGTGTTTGTAAGCACGAACCACAGGAAAATGTTTAGCCACTAAGTGGATTTGCACTAATAATTGCTGACTCAATGACAGAGAGTTGGGAAGGGCATGGGGGTTGTTTTGGAAAAAGCACTTAGCTTGTAAGCGCACTGCTTTCGCTCTGCTTATTGCATGTTGCGGTTCATCTGTTTTCAGTGCCACAAAATAATGAGACTTAGTGCAGCCTGAGATTCTTAAGGATAATGGTGGTGTGATTTTGACTTGATAAATGCCATGCTGATTGGTGGAGATATGATGGGCGCTAAGCTGACGGTGTTGTTTTATTCCGATGTTTTCATTTTGATGGGGGAGGGCTAGGCGTCCTTTTCGGCGTAAACGGCGCAGCGCTTGCATTTCACTAAAGCGAGGATGTTCGCTGATGGGTTTTACCTCAAATTGGCTTAAGTGAGCTTGGTGTAAGTTCAAATTTGGCATAGGCGTGATTCCTTCTTGGCTGAATTTAGGGTGCAGAAGTCTGCCCCCTAAACTGGTTAAGGGTGTCATAAGTGACGGTGAGTTAAGTTAAGTGGTGTTAAGCCATTCAGGCTCAGTGGTAATGCATACTGAAGCGCTGGTTATGCGCTCTGTTTATTCTCCGCTCGATATTGTCCTGCAATCGAATAGTAGTTGCCTGTCGATTCCACAATATAATCGCTCCAGAATTGAAGAATTTCGTATCGTTCATCGAGATACAACGCACTGTTGTATGAAGCTCGAGTGGTGTTCTTATCTAAGTGGGCAAGACACATTTCGATGGCATCTTCACGGAACTGTTTGTGTTCATTGAGATACGTGCTGGCAATGCCCCTAAACCCATGACTGACGAGCCTGCCTTTCAAACTAGTGAGGTTGAGTGACGAATTCACGGCGTAAGGACTTATGTGTGGGAATTTAGTATTCGGCTTGTCAGATGGAAATACGTGGACGTGCTCTCCTGATATTGGTCGAATGAACTCTAATATCCCTAACGTGTAGTCATTCAGAGGCACCAAATGTTCACGTTTGCCTTTAGTGTAGAAAGCTGGGATTGTCCAAAGTTTATTCTTAATGTTGATATCACACCAGCGCATGGCAGCGAGTTCATCTGCGCGAGTCATCGTGTGCATTTGCATTTCGAACGCGCAACGGGTGACGGGTTTCATTTGGTTGTTTGACATGATAGCCATCACTTCACCAAGTTCGTTTGGCGGTACTTTGAGCATGTGAGTGACTTTTGATTTGGCAAAGTTGTCTTTAATGTCGGCTAAGCAATTAGATTTAATGATGTTTGAGTTTACCGCGAATTTCATCACTTGATTGGCAATACAGCATGCACGTTTTACATTTTCTAATTGTCCTTTAGTCTGCATGGGTTCGATGACCGAAATGACTCCAGCGGCAGTGATATAGGTTAGGGGGAGGTTGCCTAGTTTAGGGTATAGGTTACGTTTTAAGAAAAGACGCTTGCGATGTGACGAGCGTACTTTGTTGGTGATGCGGTCGATTTCATCTTGCCCGAATACCGTGCCATAAATTCTAGCTCTCTCACGTTCTTCGACAATCAGCTTTTCTCGGTTAGTGGTCTCTTGAATTTCTTCTTTCAGAAGCATCTTTTCTGCGACCGCTTTAAAGGTCAGTTGGCTTTCAACCAAACGGTCTAACTTCTGCTTTTCACGAAACAGTTTTGGGTCAATGCCTTTCGTCATTTGCTCACGAAGCTCTTTAGCGACCTTGCGTACTTCGTCCAGCGTCATATTAGGGTATGAGCCAAGCCCCATTTTTTTACGCTTTTTAGTGCTAAAGTCTGTGTAGATAAATAACCAGTTCTTAGAGCCATTTTTACGTATTCTTAGGTAGAGATTTCCACCATCTGATAGTGAATATTCTTTGTCACTTTTCGCTGCATTCTTGATTTGTGTATTTGTTAATTTATTGATAGCCATGCTGCTATCCTCCTGTTTATTTGTTTGTTCCCCTTCAACTTATCAATCGATTTTGGGGTACGCAAGGGGGTGCTAGAGCTGTGAGATGTAGTGAGAAAAGGTGACTGTGAAAGAGTGTTATATTATTTTAAATCAAACGGTTAGGTTGCTTTTTGAGAAGTGGTGAGTCATGGTGATTAGTGTGTGGGAATTCTTAAGAGTGATTCGTAACGCGTGGCATTTTTACTTTGCGGTGGCTTATAGTGATTAAGGCGCTGTGCGGTAGCTTTTGTATTGCGTTACTCACACCTTAGCAAGGCGTTAACTGGCGCAGAAAATATGAAAGCACATTGATACCGTTACTAGGTTCAGAGGTTTAGCGTGTTTGGTCGGTTCCCTTAATTAAGCTAATGCGACTAATTCAATTTGGTACTTAAGTTTTCTCATGAGAAAGGCGGCACAAAGCCTTCTAATAATATAAGGCATTCGCGATTAGTTCGGCGCACTTACATCGCCGAAGTATGGTGTTGTGAGACGCATTTCAAACTAAAGGTAAACGGTAATCTTTTAGTTAAATACATATTTGAGTTAGCTTTACTAATCATTAATTAGGAAAACCAGCTTTGGCTAAAGTGGCTGTAAGATCGGCGAAAACTGAAAGGCGCTCAGTTAACAAACTGTTTAAGAGGGATTCGCAACGCGTGGCATTTTCACTATGCGTTGGTTTAAGTGATTAAGGTGGTATGCGGCGGCTTCGGTATTGCGTTGCTCACCCCTTAACAGGGCGTTATGTAACATGGAGGCTCGATGAAAATCGGAGTCATATTAGGTACTTCAAAATCTGATGGTAATACGCGAAA
>NZ_JAWOTF010000027.1:0-42101 GCF_033338735.1 Vibrio sp. Vb1127
TAAAGAAGGTGAGCGTATTCTGATCATCACCAACTTTACGCCCGTACCACACGAGCGCTTTCGTTTAGGCGTTCCAAATGCAGGTCAATACGAACTGCTACTGAATACAGACGACAGCAAATACGGCGGCAGCGATTTTAAAGTGCTGACCAGTGTGAAAACGGAAAAAGTTGAAAGTGAATCACTGCCTCAATCACTTGAGCTTCGTTTGCCTCCACTTTCAACCGTGTTCTACAAGCTGCACAAATAATTTAGTCTAATCAAATTCTAAGCCCGTTTTACATTGTAAATCGGGCTTTTTTTGACCAAGTTTTCACTAACGATAAACAGACTGCATACTCTATACTTGCATCATATTGTTTTGTTAAATCAGGCTAGGTCGGACTTTGAGAAAGATTAAATCCCTTCTGTTCAATATCTTATTGGTGCTTTTGCTTTTACCAGTGATGCTCGTTGGCATAGTGAAATACATCGATCCACCAATTTGGGGATGGAAGATCAGCCGCATGATTTCTCCTCCTGAAGGATTTCCTGAAGAGAGTCAAAATGAATGGGTGCCTTTGAGTGATATTTCTAAACACATTCAACTGGCCGTGATTGCGACAGAAGATCAAAAGTTCCCGACCCATTACGGAGTGGATTTTGATTCCTTGTTTAAAGTGATCTCAGAGTCTGGCGAGAACGGTCCCTCTCGCGGTGCGAGCACGATTACTCAGCAAACTGCAAAGAACGTGTTTCTGTTTCCTTCACACTCTTATGTGCGCAAAGCGTATGAGCTTTATTTTGCTCTGCTGATGGAAGCAATGTGGAGTAAAAAACGCATTCTTGAAGTGTATTTGAATGTGGTGGAGTTTGGTCCAGGTATTTATGGCGCGGAAGCCGCTGCGCAAAACTACTTTGGTATTCCTGCTAAACAACTTTCAACACGCCAAGCAGCAAGGCTTGCGGTGGTGCTGCCAAATCCGTATCGCATCAAAGTTTACCCTCAGACTTCTTACACCATCAGCCGCGTCAATTGGGCGATGAGACAAATGCGTAACCTTGGTAGCATTCAGCTTTAAACTCCTTTTTACCCTGCTCATAAGTAGAACTACGCCCCCATAAAAGCAAAATGTGAAGCGTCACAAGCTTTAGGGCGTAGCCTTTCAGAATGATGTGCTCAGTTTTTCATCCATTTACTATTAGTGTGAATAAAACTACAACACGAATACTGCGCCTATGCGCAACCAATGGACTGAACGATGAAACTGAATCTGATTACGACTACCTTATTGCTTGCATCGGCAAGTGCCATCGCCGAGCCAAACATCACCATTGCTACCACGACCAACAGCCGTGACTTTCCGTTAAGTGCAGAGCAGCCTTTGGTTGTGCCCTTAACCAAAGACGGATACACGCTCAAAATCACGGGTATTGAAGGCGACTGTGTCGCGCCTGATGGTCAGAAGGTCAAATTCAACAAACCTATCGCGCTGAACTGTGGAAAGCCAACAGAACTGCCTTTAAAAATCCGTTTTACTGGCGATTACTCTTTTGCTTTTGATGCGGAAGCCAAAACTCTACGCTTCAAGCGAGAGCCTAAGAAAGCTGCCAAGACAGAATTTAAACGCCCAATCCCACAAGTGCAATGTGAGGTTTACCAAGGCGGCGAAGTCACCATCGCGCTGGGTGACAGTTTCCCCGATGGCACCAAGTTGCGTGATGCCTATTCTGGTCAGATGGTCGAAGTAAAAGATCAGCAAGTATCGCTGACACCAAGCAAAGATTCAGGCGGTTTGGTGCTACTAGAGCCAGTGAAGAGAACCAAAGAAGCAGTGCCGTTTGATTACCGCAATGCCAACATTTACTTCGTGATGGTCGACCGTTTCAATAATGCTGATACGAGCAATGACAACAGCTATGGTCGCAAGAAAGACGGTAAAGAAGAGATTGGTACCTTTCACGGTGGTGACCTAAAAGGTGTGATCGAAAAGCTAGATTACATAAAGAGCCTAGGTACCGATGCGATTTGGTTGTCGCCAATCGTTGAGCAAGTACACGGCTTTGTGGGTGGCGGCGATAGCGGCTCATTCCCATTCTACGCTTACCACGGTTACTGGACGCGTGACTTTACCAAGATTGATGAGAACTTCGGTAACGAAGCTGATCTTAAAAAGCTGGTGGAAGAGGCACATAAACGTGGCCTTAAAGTCTTGATGGACGCAGTAATCAACCACACTGGTTACTCAACGTTAGCCGATTTGCAATTTGACGGTATTGAGGTGTTAAAACCAAACGCTGACCTACCTAAGAAATGGGGGGATTGGAAACCAAAAGCGGGCGAAAACTGGCATAGCTACCACCAGAATATTGATTACCAGAGTCCAAACTGGGCGAAATGGTGGGGCGGTGACTGGGTAAGAACAGGTCTACCGGGATACCCAGTTCCGGGCAGCAGTGATATCACCATGTCATTGGCGGGTTTGCCAGACTTTATCACTGAATCAGACAAAGCCGTGAAGCCAGCTCAATGGCTATTGGATAACCCTGGCACTCGCGTTGAGGAGCGTGATAATTACACCGTCTCGGACTACCTAATTGAGTGGCAAACTGATTGGGTGAAACGCTTTGGTATTGATGGTTACCGTGTCGACACGGTGAAGCACGTTGAAGGCGATGTGTGGAAACGCTTGAAAGAAGAGGCATCAAGCAGCCTTGAGCAGTGGCGTAAAGAGAACGGTAAGTCAGGTCAGCCATTCTGGATGATGGGTGAAGTATGGGGACATACCGCATATCGCAGCCCTTACTTCGACGACGGCTTTGATGCGTTGATTAACTTCGATATGCAGAAGAAGTTAGACAAAGGCGCGGCGTGTTTCAGCCAAATGGCAGACACTTACCAAAGCTATGCGGACACTATCGCCAATGAGAAAGACTTTAACCCTGTGAGCTACATGTCTTCTCACGATACCGAGCTGTTCTTCTCTCGCTTCAAAGATTACGGTATGCAGCGTAACGCCGCGAATGCACTGCTTTTGAGTCCTGGTGCTGTTCAGGTTTATTATGGTGATGAAGTTGGTCGTAACATTGGTCCTTACGCGGACGATTTCCACCAAGGCACTCGTTCTGACATGGTATGGAAGCTATCTGATGAGAAGCAAGCGCTGCTCAAACACTGGCAAACTCTTGGTCAGTTCCGTAAAGCGCACCCAGCGATTGGTGCGGGTCAGCATCAAGTAATTGAACAAGAAGGCGCGTACGTGTTCTCTCGCTCGCTTGGCAATGACAAAGTCGTTGTGGCGTTTGTGGGTCGCGACAAGTAGTTAGAACTTCGTTTTAAGCCTAGATAGAAAAAGCCCTTCCTTGAGTTATCAGGGAAGGGCTTTGTTGTATTAGTTCGCCAGTTCTTGGTCGATGACTTTTTCTAGCTCGTCAAACGGCACATAGCCAGGAATGACTTGATCATTAATGATCAACGCGGGCGTGCCGCGTAAACCAAGTTGCGTGAAATACTGATAGTTTTTATCAAGCAACGCCTTGGTCTCTTTGTCGTCGACAAGCTGTGCTTCTGTCCCCGTTTTTTTCGCTATTTGATTTAAGGAACGTGCGTCATGTGCGCCCGGTTTTTTCACCAATAACTCATGCACTTGTTCGTACTTATCTCGCTGGTTTTGCCAAACATTTAATGCGTAACTTGCCGAGTTGTAGCCGTTTTTCTCGTATTGTTCTTTAAAAGAGACATTGAGGTTAAGCACTTTTACCTGCGGATATTCCTTACCAACTTTGACCAGCTCTCCTTCTAAACGTTTACAAAAAGGGCAGCTATAGTCTGTTACGTTAATAATGGTTAACTCAGGGTTTTCAGCACCAAAAGAGGAATGTTTGCCATCACTTAGATATTGACGAACCTCCTTCAAGGTGTCGCCAAATGACTGTTGATACGCAATGTACTCTTGAAGGTTTTGGTGCAATGAATCAAGAATTTGAGGGTTTTCTTTTAGTATCTGAGTAACTTCCTCTAGCTTTTGTTCTGCGGTCTTTTCTGATGCGAAAGATACGGCAGGTACGATAGCCATCGTTAACGCCAAAAGTGTACGAGTGAATGTCATAATATTTCCTAAAACTTTTAAATTTCGTTGTTTGTTATGTGAAGTGAATAAAATATGTACAAAAGTCAGGCCGAAAGGTCTCTCGCCTTGCTGGCTTTATTCTCTAAACACGCAAAGTTTTAGGTGAACCCGATACTTTTCCGGTATCGGTTCTGTGTATTCCAGATAGCGAATTGCTGTGGTTGTCATCGGCAGCGCCACAACCAAAGCAAACAGAAAAAATGGAATAAGAATATGATCAAACTGATGTTGGTACGCTTGAACCAGCTTTTCTGAAAGGTCGCAAGATGGTGATAAATTCACACTCTCATCTTGCTGACTCTGTATTTGGTGAGCCTTCGGGCAGCTTTTCGAGAAACCAGAATTTTGGCTTAAGCATATCATCACCACCCAAAGCACGAGGGCGAGTGTCCATTTGGCTATTTTATATTGTGAGCGTAACAATGGGTCGTATAGTCCTGTTAATTCTGGTTTATACCGTTTACATATGACCGGGCCATCCTAACCTAAATTTCGTGGCTGAATGTTACTTTCGAGTTAATCGATATTGCCTCAATGCCAAAGTATGAAGTACGTCATGAATGTTGTAGAAAGCAATATTCGTCAGAATCATTTGTTGAGTTGATGAAGAAGTCGTGAGCTATCGACATAGATTAATATACCTAATTGTTAGCACAAATTTTTATTATCTTTCAATTGTGATTGGAATCATAAAACAAAACTTCATAACTGAGTCGCGATAATGTTCGGCAGGCGGATTGATTTTGATCATCTCTCTAGCACATTATTCAGGTGAACATATGTGTTAAGTTCCACATGTGTAGGTAATGTTATGAAAATTCCTGTTCAAACTGAGCGTAAAGTTACACTGGGGTGCTACGTTGCTCTGGCGTTTGCGGTTGTGTTCTTTTCTGGCCTGATGCAATCTAGCGAATGGTACGGTGTATTCGATTTTACAACGCTCAATGGCTCTTTCGGCAAGGTGGCGTATGGTGTCACCGAAACGGCTGACGGTGTGCAAGTTGCAACAACGTCGCTTCGCGGTACTGGTGGTAGCGGTGCTCGCGACGGTTTCATTTTCGCACTTACTTTGATTCCAACTGTTATGTTCGCCTTAGGTATGATCAACGTACTTGAGCACTACGGTGCACTTGAAGCAGCTCGTAAGCTTCTTACTCCTCTTCTGCGTCCTCTAATGGGCATCCCTGGTAACTCTGGTCTGGCTTTAATTGCTTCTCTACAAAGTACCGATGCAGGTGCGGCAATGACGCGTCAGCTAAAAGATGAAGGTCACCTAACTAAGCGTGAAACGGACGTATTTACCATGTTCCAGTTCACTGCAGGTGCAACCATCGTGAACTTCTTCTCATCGGGTGCTGTGCTGTTCACACTGACGATAGCTGACGGCTCTCTAGCAGTAACGTCTTCTATTGGTTTAGCAGTTGTGGTGATGTTCGCATTTAAGATCATCGGCGCGAACCTGTTCCGTATCTACCTGAACATGACGGAAGGTAAAGAAGACAAGCAAGACCCAAACAAATCAGAGAACCTAAAAGAGGAGACGGCATAATGGGTGACGTTAAAGCGAAAAAACCAATGGTGACGGATATCTTCGTCGAGGGTGCTAAGAAAGGCTGGGTAATTGCGACTACCTCTACGGTGCCTAACGTATTGATGGCGTTCGTTATCATCAAAGCGCTTCAAATCACTGGCGCGTTGGATCTGATGGGCACGGTGTTTTCTCCAATCATGGCAGTGTTTGGTCTTCCGGGTGAAGCAGCAGCGGTATTGATCGGGGCTTGGATGTCGATGGGCGGCGCGGTTGGCGTAGTGATTACACTGTTTGACCAAGGTATCCTGAACGGCACGCACATTGCGATTCTTGCGCCTGCTATCTACCTAATGGGCTCTCAAGTTCAGTACATGGGTCGTATCATGGGTCCAATTGGTACTGAAGGTCGTTACATCCCAGTTATGATTGCAATCTCAGTATTGAACGCATTTGGCGCAATGCTAGTGATGAATCTGTTTGTCTAGGAGTGAGTCATGCAATTCTCTCTAAATGAATATCTAGAAGAGCTACGTCCGCTAATCAATGTGGATTGTGGCACTTACACTACTGATGGTATCGAGTTCATCGCTTCTCAATTTGAAGAGAAGTACCAAGCGATGTCAGGTTGGAGCGTAAAACGCATCGACTGTGGCAGAGCCGGTGTTGGTCTTGAAGTTCGAAATAAGCCGGAAGCTGAGCAAATCGATGTGATGCTAATTGGTCACATGGATACGGTGTTCCCTGTGGGTACCGCTGAGCTTCGTCCAATGTTTCAAGATGCAGAGAAAGCGTACGGTCCAGGTGTGTCTGACATGAAATCTGGTTTGCTGAACATCGTGTACGCGATGCGTAATCTAGACCAAGCTGTGTTGGATAAGTTATCTATCGCTATCTGCATGAACCCAGATGAAGAGACAGGCTCTCTGGATTCTGTGGATTGGATTCAATCAGTTGCGAAAAACGCTAAGAATGTACTGGTTGCAGAAGCAGCACGTGCAGACGGTGGTTTAGTGAAAGCGCGTAAAGGCATGGCTCGCTACAAAATGACCTTTAATGGCGTTGCTGCTCACGCAGGTAACGAGCCAGAAAACGGTCGCAGCGCAATCACTGAGATGGCAAATTGGATTCTGGCTGTCAATGCAATGACCAACTTTGAATCTGGTACTACGCTGAACGTCGGCATTGTTTCTGGCGGCAACGGTGCGAACATCGTCCCTGAGCACGCGGAAGCGATCGTGGATGTGCGTTTCTGGAGCAACGAAGAATACGATGATGTCGATAGCAAGCTAAATGGCATGCTGGAAACACCATTCGTTGATGGCGTGAGAATTGAGTTGGTTCGTGAAGCTTATAAGCCTTCTATGGTGCCAAGCCCACAAACAGAAAGCCTGATGATGCTAGTTGAAGAAGCCGCAAGTGAACTGGCGATCGACATCAACTGGAAAGAAGTAGGTGGTGGCTCTGATGCAAACAACACGGCGATTCTTGGTGTTCCAACTTTGGATGGTCTAGGACCTATCGGTGCGGGCTTCCACAGCGATCAAGAGTACTTGTTGCTTGAGTCTATTGAACCACGTATCAAAATGTTGATACGTGTACTGGAGAAGATTGTTCAATAAGGCATTCTGCTTCTAAAGCTTGGCTCCCAAAGCTTTTGGTTTCAAAACTTTTGTTTTCCAAGACTTTTTGTTTCCAAGGCAATAATCCCCGGACTTCGGTTTGGGGATTTTTCTATCTGTGTTTCACTTTACTATCATTTCTTGCTATTAATCTTGCGTTCAGGTTCGATTTATTAATATGTTGGACATAGTCATAAATTTCGGAGGCAACGATGACCACAACAATGTCTGTAAAATCGGCGCCGAAAGACGCCAAAGATCAAACGATGCAAGCGCCAGATGAGAAAACATTCTGGCGAAAAATGAAAGGGTCGGTTAAGAAAGCGGGTGAAGAAATTGCCGTAATGGGCATAAAATCATGGCTCGCGATGGCAGATTCCAACACCTCTGTTCGCCACAAGGCTATTTTAGGTGGCGCGCTGGCTTACTTCGTCCTACCAACAGATATGGTGCCAGACGTACTAGCTGGCGTCGGTTTTACCGATGATATGGCGGCACTGACTCTGGCGGCGAACTCGGTCGGCAATGCCATCACCGACGAGCATGAAGAACAAGCGAGAGAAAAGCTGAATTCGATGGTGGATTAGAAAGAGCATTTCTAGACGCGGAGAAAACAAAAGCCCCGATGTTTCCATCGGGGTTTTCTTTTAGACAGGACTATATAATTTCAGGATGGTAATCGTAGAACGATTTAGGCGTCAGCGCGTTTCAGGTGCACTTCTTCTTCGGCTACGCCTGCCATTGGGTCGTTGAAGCGAGCTTCATCCAATGCACCTTCTGATTTCGCAACGATGACGGTTACAGCACTGTCACCAGTGATATTTACCGCGGTACGAATCATATCAAGAAGACGGTCAACACCCATGATGAGCGCGATACCTTCAAGCGGTAGACCAACTTGGTTCAATACCATAGCAAGCATGACAAGACCCACACCAGGAACACCTGCGGTACCGATAGACGCCAGAGTTGCCGTCATGATAACCATTAGGTAATCGCCCATAGTTAAATCAATATTGAAAGCTTGAGCAATAAACGCAGTTGCTACGCCCTGCATGATCGCCGTACCGTCCATGTTCACGGTTGCACCAAGTGGTACTGTGAACGATGATACACGGTTCTCAACACCCATGCGGTGCTTTGCTGTTTCCATTGTCACTGGAATCGTCGCGTTCGATGATGCTGTAGAAAAAGCAAACATGATCGCGTCTTCCATCTTACGTAGGAACGTAATTGGGTTTAGACCTGTGAAACCTTTTAACATTAAGCTGTAAGTAACTAGACCGTGTAGGACAAGCGTACCAGCCAGTACTAAGAAGTACTCTGCCAGATTGACGATCGCGCCCAGACCAAGACCAGTAAATAGCTTCGCCATTAAGAAGAACACCCCATAAGGCGCCAAGTTCATCAAAATCGCGACCAGTTTCATGATCACTTCATTCAGATCAGAGAAGAATGCTGCGATGCGTTCGCCTGGTTTACCCGCTGCACTGATCGCGATACCGAATAGCACGGCGAACACGATAACTTGCAGAGTTTTACCTTCTGCCATTGCGCTGATTGGGTTGGTCGGGAACATATCGATGATCACCTGACCTAAAGATGGCGCTTCGGCTGATTTGAATGAACTTGCTGCCGTTAGATCTGCCCCTGCCCCTGGCTGGAATAGAGTACCCATAGTTAGAGCAAGCGTAATCGCGATAGCCGTTGTCGTAACGTAGAAAGCGAGGGTTTTACCGCCCATGCGACCCAGTGTAGAGAGGTCTTTGAGAGAGCTAGTACCACAAACTAACGAAACAAATACTAGCGGTACAACAAGCATTTTTAAGCTGGCAACGAAGATCTGTCCACCAACTTCGAATAATCCATTAACAATGTATGCGTCGACAAATCCGTTGTCGGCAAAAAGTGTGCGAATTGCAAATCCTGTCAAGATACCCGCTACCATACCCAAAATTACGCGGCTGGTGAGCGACATCGGTTTCTTGGTATTCATGAGAACACTCCTTATAGTTATGCACCTTGAGTTCACTTCAAAGCGGCGAGCAGATTAGCAGCGGAGTGAGAAAATACGAAAGAATAATCCTCTAAATGGTTAATAGATGTGAACTTTATCACTAATAAAAATGGGATTTTAACCAAATATTAACGAATTGGCCGGATGAAAAGTTTGTATTTTAACACTTTTATCGAATATACAACCGATAACAAAGAGGATTTACAATAAATTTTAATAAGAGATAGAGTGCATACTCTCTTGGAGTGGATGCATTTCTGCATAACTATTTAAGTTATATTCAGGCTAGCGGTCGCTTCTTTAGGGATAATTTAGTATTGAGTGTTCATCAGAGCCAACGAACCCTTTATGCTTTCATATTTGTCAACTCAATGATGGTTGGCAAGTGTAGTTAGTTGGAGGTGATCCCAGCTCCAATAACTTTGACTGGTATTTTTAATCCCTCCAACCCAATAGCATTGTTTCGCTCGTATTAAGCCTTCCAAACACTGCTTGCCAGCCTCAGTGATACGGACGCTTTGTTCCCACCAGTGCCTTTCACGTGGCTCAATCGTGATCAAAGGTGTTTGACACTGTGCTAGAGGGAGGAGTAACGCGTAAAACATCACGTCTCCTAGGTAAGGAAGAGGTTCTAGTTGTTGATATTGCTCAAACCAATCTTTGATGGGAATTGAACGATTTTGCGAGCTCAAGACCTTTAGTGCGAGGTGTTGTGTCAAGCTCAATCCAGTTTGTGAATTAGGTAACTCTTGCAAATGGCGTTTAAGCACGTTGAATATATTGGGCAAGCAATCCAGGTTATGCTGCTGAATCAAATTAACTATGGAAATAGGTGTCGGTGATGTAATAGCGTGCCAACACCGTTTAGCCTGACTGAATAATTTTGCTGTCACAGGTTTACGGTATCGCCAACAAGAACGAATAGCTTCTTCAGGCAACTGCCCAAAGCCGATGAATCGTTCAGTGCCCGGGAACTGGTTCAACTCAATGATCTCTATCACTTTATTCTCTACATTCTCTAACTGTGTTAGAGCACGAATTAGCATCAATTGATCATAACTGTCATGTTCGACCCAAAAGACGATTCGTTCAAATACATCACTTTGCAACAGATCGAGGTTTGATTGTTCCAATGTGACTATATCTTGAACCGAGTCTTCACGCTTCATCACCGGCAGCAGAGTCTCTACGACATATTGGGCACGAATGGCAAGGAAGTTCTGCGGTGTTGCTGGTATGGGGCCAATACAAAGCGGATCGATCAGGGCTAAAAATGTCCCTTCAAATCCACTGGTTTTAAGCTGTTGTTGTATATCGTGACCGCAACGAACGTGTAGCGTTTTTACTTTCGCATCTAGGGGCGGTTTTTGTTGTTTGATGGCTAGTTTGTGCGCTTCTAGCTCTTCGACATGAGCTTTTAGTTTACTCCAACTGGATAAGCCAAGTTCTCTTGCGAGTGCATGTTGAACGTCAGCCAATTGAATTGTATTGGGAGCCAAAGATTCTGGTTTGGAGTGAAATCGCTTAACTAACTCCAACATGGCGTCATCGTATAGGCGGATAGCTTTGAGCCTTTTTTTAGCAATGGATTTTTGCTGATTGATATTGATCGAGAAGCTATTTGTAGAGTTCATATTTCACCTTTCTTATTTCTTCCACACTCGCCTATATAGAAGCAAAAAAGAAGGTAAAAACAGATTGTGCCTGCTAAACCAAGCAGGTGAGGATATTGCCGTGAACCGAGTTCTTTCCGCGAGTGTTGGGTGCTTTAGGCATGAGCAGAGTGATAGTAGGTGGTCGCTATCCTTCGTGCAACCTTTTGTGAGAGTGTAGCGTCACAAAATGGCCGTTTCTCTATATTTAGGGAGAATCAATAGCCGATAACACTAGCGATTCAACTCAATACCACTGTTGCTAGACTCGAGTTTCTACACTTTTGAGTAAAGTACGATAAAGCGCTTGAGTCGCAGGACCACTTTTGGCTCCTTTGGGCAAAGTGAGGTGCAGCGCAACTTGATATTGATGGGAGTGTTCGATCTCCAATACGTTAATTTTATCGCTCTTGCGGGTTGCGACTAAGTGCGCTGGTAGCCGACAAAATCCAGCGCCTTGCTCTACGGCGTGAAAAGCGTGGTCGAAGTTATCGACGGTAATACGCTGACGTGCGCGTAACCAACCCACATCTCTTTTCGTTTTGTCTGAATCACCTAAGTCACGGATGACAATTTGGCTGGTGGTCGCAAAATCGTCGATGGAAACATGCGGCTTTTTAGCGAGTGGATGGTGTGCTGCGATTACAGGCAGCATGGTTGTTACGCCAAATGCTTCGGCAGGGTAGTTGGTTATCGGTAAGTTGATGATTGCGATGTCAGCGAGCTCATTTACGACCATTTCGGTTGTTTTGCTCAGTGACGTTTCAACCACTTGAACGGAGGTCGTGTTGTTGTCCTCCAAAAATTGACTGAGTGGTGCATAAAGCCAACAAGGGTCACAAAGATGATCTATTGCGACCGTGATTTGAGATTCCACCCCACTTTTTAACTGCTCGCTGATGACTTCTAGTTCCCGCGCTTGTTCAAGCATGGATTGTGCACGACGCAGTATGGTTTTGCCGTGCTCTGTCAAACCCGCTTTGCGCCCTCGTACTTCGATAAGTTGAATACCAAGTTGGTCTTCTAACTTCCTCACCGAGTAGATCAATGTGGTATGGCTCTTGTTGAGCAGTAAAGCTGCGGATTGAATGCTGCCTTCTTGATTAATCGCTTGTAGCGTTTGCCATTGTTCTAAGGTCGTTTTTAGTCTCATGAGTCAATTTTTTAGACAGTTAATGGCGAAATTATGAACTTTTCTGTCAGTTTTATAAAGGTAATAATCTTGTCATCGAAAACGAGTCAATAAGAAGAGGAGACTCAAGATGGCGAAATTATTGCAAGTTGATTTTGAATTTCATGGTCCGTTTGGTGACGAGATGTCGAATGCTCTGGTCGAGTTAGCTAAGTCGATTAACCAAGAGCCGGGCATGATTTGGAAAATCTGGACGGAAAGCGAAAAAGACAAACTCGGTGGTGGTATCTATCTTTTTGAAGATGAAGCCACGGCGCAAGCTTATCTCGAAATGCATGCCGCACGCTTACGAAAAATGGGCGTAGTCGAAGTACGAGGTCAAATTTTCGATATCAATGTGCCGTTAACGACGCTCAATCAAGGGCCTATTAGAGGATAAGGAGATGATGACCAACCGCACTTTTCTAACCGTTCATGGTGTCGTATATACGGTATTCGCTTTTGCGTTGTTTTTTGTACCAACCATAATGTGGCCGATGTATGGAGTACAAATTAACGACCAGTACGCGCTGTTTTTATCGCAGCATACTTCGATCTTTTTAGGTGGAATCGCAGCGGTGAGTTTGATGTTACGTAATGTGGAATCAGGGCATACTGCGAAACAGCTGTTTAAAGCATTATTGATTACTAATGGCTTAGGGGCAGTGATTACTACCTATGCCGGCATTATCGGAGTATTTGTCGGTTTTGGTTGGAGTGACCCAATATTCTTTGTCTTGCTTAGTTTGATTACGTACAAGCAATTAAGAGTGCAATAGAAAAAGCCCTGCTGTTTCTAGCAGGGCTTTGTCATATTTGGTTTAATTAGCGATCTAAATTCAAGTTATGATTCGCTTTTGTACGCGTAGTTATAGTAGCCGTATCCATAGCCGTATGAGTTAGATGCTTTTTTCTCAACTGCATTGAGAATCACACCTTTAACTTCAACGCCTGATTGCTCGAAGCGACCTTGCGCGACTTCAATCTCCTTCAAAGTCGTTTGATCAAAACGAGCGACCATCAGAGTTGTTCCTGCAAGCGCGCCAACAATGCTTGGGTCGGTAACTGCGAGTACAGGCGGCGTATCGATGATGACTAGATCGTATTGTGCAGACATCTCGTCAACAAAGCTCTTGAAGCGAGGGTGCATAAGAAGTTCTGACGGATTTGGTGGTACTTGGCCGCGAGTCACAACATCTAAATTATCAATGGATGTAGATTTAATGATGTTGCTAAGGGATGTCTTACCGCTCAAGTAATCAGAAAGACCGTTGTCCCAACGTAGACCGAAGCATTGCTGCAAATAACCTTTACGCATATCCGCATCAATAAGCAGCACTTTCTGACCGGTTTTCGCAGCGACGGCCGCAAAGTTGGTCGATACAAATGTTTTGCCGATAGATGGTGCAGGACCTGAAATCATAAGAACGTTATTCTTCGCTTCCATCATTGCAAAGTGCAAGCTAGTGCGAAGACTACGTAGAGCCTCAATGGAAAGATCGGCTGGGTTAGCTTCCGCTAGAAGGACTAGCTCATTGTTGCTGCCTTTGTTGCGCTTAAGCTTGTTTGCAAATTCCAGTTGTTGAATAGATTTTGGAACGCTTGCGTAAACTGGCATGCCAATCTGTTCAATTTGATCTGGTGTTTCCACACCACGGTGGAATGCTGCACGAATTAATACGAAAGCAACGCCTGCCATACCGCCAAGCAGTGTTGCTAGCACAACGATAAGCGCTTTTTTCGGCTTAATTGGCTTAGAGAAAGATTGAGCGTTATCTAAGATTCGAACGTTGCCAACTGTTCCGGCTTTAATAATGTTGAGCTCTTGAACCTTGTTCAATAGTTGGATGTAGATTTGTTGGTTTACTTCTACATCGCGTGTCATACGTAGAACTTCACGCTGTGTTTTCGGTAACTTTTGAACTTGTTTATTAAGACGTTCTTTCTCTTTTAGTAGTGTTTCACGTTTATCAAGTAGCGACTTATAAGCTGGGTGATCCTGTGTGAAGCGTTGGCTGATCTCACTTTCTTTGAATGTAAGCTCATTTAGCTGTGCTTCTAACTCAACCATTACTTTCAGCGTTGACTGAGCTTCAAGGCCTAAATCGATAGATTCATTTTCTTGACGGAATCGATTTAAAACGTCTTCAGAAGCGGTCAGTTTTGTTTTGATGTCTGGGAGGTGACCTTTCAAGAACTCGAGGCTTTGCTCTGCCTCTGCAGAATTTCTTTGAACGTTTTGTAAGAAGTAGTTTTGGCTAATGTCGTTCAAGATATCTTGAATCTTAGCGCGGTCTTCACCAGAGAAGCTTAAAGATATAATCCCGGTTTGCTTACCACGTTCGCTAATCGATAAGTTTTCTTGAAGTTTATTAATTGCATCTAATTTACTGATTTTGCTGACCGTGAATGAGTCACCAGTTTGAGCCACAAGTTCAGTCGCCAAAAATTGGTATCCATTCTTCTCAAGCAGTTCACCAACTTTACCTTCTAAAATGACGTTATTGTCATCTTCTAAGAGCCTGAACGTCTGTTTTTCAGAATCAATAACTTCAAGAGTTAAAGGAACGCCAACTGCGTAAGAAGGAGCATTAAATCGTGAAACGCTCAGACTGATTTGCTCACCTTGTAGTCGAGCTAGGCCTTTACCAATAATTGGCATGTAGTTTGGAGAAACGACAGTCGTTAAGTTGAACTTATCAACAGTACCGCCCAAGATCATACGAGATTTGATGATCTCTATTTCTGTTGTCGCTGATGATTCTGCTGAAAACAGCTCTCCCATATCACCAACCATCGCTGAAATACCACCTGAACTCTTACTTTCGATTTGGATAAGAGCGTCAGCTTTATAGATAGGTGTTGATAGAATGGCAACGCCGACGCCTATAATTGAAAATAGGACTACGGTACATAGAATGAGCCATTTGGCATCGAGAATGATCCCAAATAACTTTCCCAAATCGATCTCATCGTCGGCTTGACGTGATTGCTTAATAGTTTGTGTTGTCATTACTTTAACTTCTTAAATACCTTGCCATTGGCGTTTATTTAGCCTTGCGGCTTATAGTTTTTGAGACCACGCTTTTGCTGCTTTTTCTATAAGCGTATATGCATGTTCGAAAGCTTCTCTACTTTGTCTGTATGGATCAGGGATGTTTTGTTCATTTATCCACTGTCCAAACAGCATCGTTTTACCTCGTGCCTCAGGAGCGATTTTGGTTAAGGCTTCTAAATGACCTTTTTCCATAACCAATATCAGATCGTATTGAGCGCAAAGCTCAGGTGTTAATTGTCGTGCTTCGTGTCCATCTAAGCTTACGCTATGTTCGTTCGCGATAGTGGTTGCCATCTCGTCAGCAGCTTTTCCCGTTAGATGGCTCTTATCTACTGCGATTCCTGCTGATGCGACATGTTTGTTTGGTAGTAAAGACTGCAAAAGCCGCTCTCCTGTTGGAGAGCGGCAAATATTACCGACACAGACGACAAGAATATTAGAAAACAAATGCTTACCCTACTTTAAATTGTATGCTTATGATCTCAACTGAATTGCTGGCTTCTTTATATTGCGCAATTGAGCTGAGTAGCTATCGATTACGTGCCGCAAGAGATAAGTTTCTTGCGGCACGTTGTTTTACGGCCAAGTGCGTACTCGTAGTACACCTTCAGTTAGTTCATTAAAGCCGGAAATGGTTGGAACGAGCTGAGCAATCACACGATTCCAACGACTAACAGGTGCAGCCGTCACATAGACTATGTCGTAAGGGTTGAGATCAAACTCAGTACCAATCACCAAAGCAGAAGCGTCAGAAACATCTAGCTGATAAATGTCCGCCATTTTAGCTTCTTCTTTTGAACGTCTGATGACAAACACACCGGTAGCATCTGCGGAGATTTCACTGATACCACCAACGCTGCTAAGAGCCTCAGTAAGGCTCATGCCGCTACGATCAATTTTGAGTAATTTCGGATCGTTAACCTCGCCCATAACAAATACTTTTTGCGCATCGTTTCGAGGAATATGAACAATATCACCAGGCTTTAGAAGGCGGTTTTGAGTTAAATCGCCTTGTTGCATCAGAGCATACAAAGAGACGTTTTCAACAACGCCATTGCGTGTCAGTGTCGCATTACGCCAATCAGCCTCGGCAGCCAGTCCGCCAGCTCTATTCACAGCATCTAGAAGTGTAAGGGGGATGTTTGTAATTGGTTGTTGTCCTGGCTTGTTAACTTCGCCAGTTACATAAGTCTTTTTAGAGCGAAATGCCGCAACGCTTACATCGACCTGTGGGCTCTCAATGTATTTTGCAAGGCGGCTTGCAATGTCTGCACGAATCTGACGTACGTTTTTGCCTTCAACATGTACGACACCTATGTAAGGGTAGAAGATCGTGCCATCCGAATGCACCCAGTTACCCGCTTCGGCTGAGCTTCGGTATGAGCCCGCTGGGATCGTTAGCTCTGGGTGATCCCAAATAGTGATATTTAGGATATCGCCAGGTCCTACTTCGTATTCATATTTTGCGATTTCAATATCTAACTCTGGGTTTGGTTTTGAAAAAGGGTCCACTGAATTTAAAGACGTTACGCGCTCCAAAGTTAAGGGATAAACGGTAACCTGAGACTCTATATCACTCGATTCAGTGCTCATGACTGTTTTGTCACTGACCGAAAGGTGGCTACCAGGCAAAGTACACCCTGTAAGAAGGATAGGAAGTACTGATATCCCCAAAAATTTATTAAATGTGTTCATTGGTTTATAACTACCGAAAGAAAGTTTGCCGACTGAAATTGATTCATTCTAATTGAACTGCATTTCATCAATATTGATGATTTACTGCAGTTTTAAGCCTTTAGAAAGCGAGTCCATTCAGAATTATTTGTGTAATAAACACTCCAAATGGCTGCTAGCGACTTAGAGCTCTTAGTTTCATTAATGAAGGTGTGAAAATCCGACCCACAAAAAATAGTCAACTATTATCCATCTGGTTGCAATAAAGGCAACAAGTTACTTGAAAAAATACTGACGAATACATGACAAAATTGTGTCTATTTAACGTTAATGAGATGAATGCATGATTTTGCACAAGCAAACAGGCAAGAATGTGAAAAAACTCATGCCAAAGTTGTATGCATCCTATTTACACTATATGCAACTGCCGTTATGCTTCCTGTTGCGGTCGGATATAACAACAAATATTGGAGCTAATTTTGAAAATCAAACTTTTAACGGCAAGTGTGGCAGCAGTCCTACTAGCAGGTTGTGGTAGTGACAGCGATCCTGAGGTAAAAAGATACTCAGTTCAGGCTTATGACCCAGCTGTTATCGGCATGAAAGTTCAAGCAGTATGTGGTGGTGAGACATACGACGCTATTGAAAATACAACAAACTATGAAGGTATGGTTGGTAAAGCGCGTTTTGAAAATATCAACGTTGTAAATGCGCCAGGTGATTGTGCTTTCGTATTAACGCACACAGAAGATAGTAAAGACGCGTCAAATGGCAAACCTATTACATCTGACTACAAAATCCCTCAAGGCCTAGCCCAGGCGGATTCATTGGTAACAGGCTCTCCATTTACGACTTTGGTTGCTAACTCTTTAAAAGATGGTGAAGTATACTCTTCTGATATCGCTGAAAAAGTATTCGAGAATTTGGGTATCGATATCAATGCAAGTGGTAAAACAGTTGACGAAATCCTTCGTGATACAGAATCTGTAGTAGCAGGACTTGGCAGTGAGGGTGGTAACAGCGCACTTGCTACTCAGCTAGTTGCAACAGCAAACGTTGTATCAGATATCATCAAAGCGAACCCAATAGCTTCGCCTGAAGCTGTAGCTGTTGCTGCAAAAGCAATCACAGAAGATGTAATCGCGGCGAACCCAAATTATCCTGAGAATGATTCAGGTGACGTTATCTACGTAACGATTCCAGCTGAAGATACTCAGAAAGTTGTTGCTGATGTACAAGAGGCTATCGATAACGAGATTCCATTAGAAGATATCGAACCTGACGTACCACAAATTCCAGATGCGGAAGTCGGTGAGCCAATTGAACCTGAAGATCCACCGGGTCCAGGCACTGGCGCGACAGGCGGTAACTAAGCAAGTTTTTGCTGACAAATTCTAAAGGCCTCTTCAGAGGCCTTTTTTGATCCTATCGTATTGTAGTCATCACCTTTTAGTGAGCCCTTTTCTGTTTAAGTAAGGCAGGATATGCGGACGTGATTCCCCAGCCAATTTACTGGTGACTTCTTGCGACCAAGTACTCTGTTTTTGATTGCTCGAACGGTTTGCATAGTAGTTTTGCATAGTTTGGTCATACGTCTGAATATCATCCAAGTTTAGGTCTTGATACTGATTCTCATGCACCACGACATGCTTAGGTAGGCGAGGTTTTACTTCAGGGGTTTGATCTGGATGACCAAGACACATACCAAATAAAATGGCGGTATTTTTAGGTAAACCTAATAATTCGTCTACTTTTTGGGCATTGTTTCGTAAACCACCAATATACACACCTCCTAGTCCCATCGACTCCGCCGCAAGCAAGCAATTTTGTGCCATGATGCCCGAGTCTACAGCGCCTATTAGCGTTAACTCGGTAAAGTCAGCTTGAACATCTGGGTTGATACTGGCGTGGCGTTGGTAATCAATGCAAAACACCAAAAACTCAGCCGCGCTTTCAACGTACCCTTGATTTCCGGCATATTGAGCTAATAGCGTACGTTTTTCTTTGTCGGTCACGCGGATAATTGAAACGACTTGCAACATGCTTGATGAGGACGCCGCAAGGCCGGCTTGAAGAATGGCATCTAATTGTTCGCTCTCAATCGGTTGTGAGGTGAATTTTCGAATTGAGCGGTGATTGAGAATTGTTTGAATCGTGCTGTTCATGGTGACTTAACATCCCCTGTTACGTTAAAGGCTGAAGACTCACCTTAGCGACATTTGATGAGTCGGTAAACTATCTCAAAAGAAAAACAATGCTTGGCGCATAAGTGTGAAGACGATTCGAGATTACACCACTCGTTCTGTTTGAGAGCGTATATACTGTTTTTAGAATCAATAATTTAAATGCAGTGGAAAATATGAAAGAACTCATTGTTCATACAGTTACGGTGTTTATGGGCTTCTTTGCCATCATGAACCCTATCGCCAATATTCCCATCTTTTTGAGTTTAACTGCTGATGAAGATAAAGAAACCATCCGTTCCATTGCGCTCCGCTCGGTTTTTATTGCATTTATTATCATCGCGATATTTTCTATTGCCGGTAAGTTAATTTTTGATTTGTTTGGTATCACGCTTTATGCATTGCGAATAACAGGCGGTATTTTGGTGTTTTTGATAGGTTTTAACATGCTTCAAGGTGATTCGACGCATCAGAAAACCAAAGAGAAGGCGTATTCACCAGCTCAGCAACGGGCGGCATTGAGTATTGCAGTGTCTCCACTGGCGATGCCAATATTAGCTGGGCCTGGAACGATTGCTACCGCGATGAACTTTGCGACAGCGGGTGGTTTCGATCAAACCATTATTACTATCGTTTCTTTCGCTGTCCTTTGTGTGATCACCTATGTACTGTTTTTGTTTGGAGACAAATTGGTCAAAGCGGTTGGACCAAGTGCTCTAAATGTTGTGACTAAAATGATGGGCTTAATTCTAGCGGTTATTGGTACTCAAATGTTCATTGATGGCGCGGGCGAAGCCTATAAAACGGTTTTCTCCTAGATTTCTCTTAGACCTTGCCACCTTGGTTCAACCCGCAATTACATTTCTAACGGGGACGGATTTTTTGAACTTTAGTTTTCATTTTCTAAGAGAGAAATAAATAGACTTCACCTATTTCAATAATAAGAATATTCAATTGTTGTGATTGCACGAATTTCATTACTCTTTTGGCAAGGAGAATGGGGGAAATATGGCAACAAAAGCAATTGTAGTAGAAGGTGGCGCGATGCGAGGCGTCTTCGCAAGCGGAGTGTTAGATGCGTTTTTAGAGCAGAGTTATAAACCGTTTGATTTTGCAATCGGTGTATCTGCTGGTGCATCAAATTTGATTGGGTATTTGACCGACTACCCACATCGCAGTATTAACGTCATTACTAAGCTGGCCACAAGCAAACGCTTTTTTGACCCGACTCGCTTCGTTAAAGGTGGGGACCTCATCGATGTGAAGTGGTTGTTTGAAGAATCTAATCGCTTGTATCCCGTCGATGAAAATAAACTGTTTAATGGCGTTCCTTTTCTCGCAGCGACAACAAATGTAGATACAGGGCAGGCAGATTACTATCGCGTGACACGTGATAATTTTCACCATGCGATTGAAGCGACAACAGCATTACCGATTGCCTACAAGCATACCCCTTGTTTTTCTGGTGGTTGTTATACCGATGGTGGGGTCGCGGACTCTATCCCAGTGCGTGAAGCTTATCGTCGAGGGGCTCGCGACATAACCGTAGTACTCTCTCACCCGCTGAATTATGCCAAAAAGCCAGTTAAGACCACATGGCTGATGAAGAAACTTTTTGCGGAGCACCCCAAAATGGCGGATGCGATGTTAAGACGTGCAGATAACTATAATCAATCATTAGAGTTTATTCGTAACCCTCCACCAGGAACACATGTTAGGGTAATTGCCCCACCAGATAATTTTCATGTTCAGCGCTTATCAATGCGACAATCCGTTTTACTAGAAGGGTATGAAATGGGACTGATTGAGGGGCGAGCGCATCTCACTAGTTTATCTGGTGTTCATGGTTTAGACCGGGAAAATTGTCATTTTTGCGTTTGATTATAAAAGAGCCTCATAGTGAGGCTCTTTTGCGTAACGTTCAAAGGGGGATTTAGTTGACTTTATCCCAAGCCATCTCCCAGTGTGAACCTATTCCAGGCTCGTAATGGTTTGCGCTTTCTTTCCACTGCATACAGTAACCAGAGTATGGGAAAGGTTTACATTGATAAATGCCCCCGTCGCTGGCAAGCACTTTTGTGCCCGCCGTGTAGCTAGATAGTCCTTCAGGGAAGACAAAATCGTACTCACCAGATGGTGGCGGAGTAACTGACTCTTCTTTTAAGTGAAAGTCGAGTGTTTGCTGATCCACCAAGTTGCCATTTTTATCCTTAATACGTGTCACGAGCATATGGTGACCCGGCTCCGATTTACTTAAAGCGAGCGATATCGCCTCTACCGAGCCGTCTTTCATTTCGTTTGCCCAACTTGCAAGTGGTTCGCGATGGTGATTGTAAACGGTGAGTTCTGCATTTAAATCGCCTTCAGCAGTTAGTGTCAGATCCAACGTTGTCGGTGTTGACTCAATGATATATTCGTCTGCTAAGCCATCTACTGTGAGTGAGTATTCTGGAACAGGAGTTTCAATGTTATAGCCGATCTCTACTCGCTCAAGGCCGCTATTTGCTTGCAGATACACCGGATTAGTACCATAAACAGGAGTGAATTTATCCTCTGCATACTGCCCGGCTTGCAGTTTTGCTTGTTCTTGGTTTAGCTTAGTCGCGAGTGCGTAAGACCAGTTTTTCGCTTGGCCCATTGCTGCATCGGTAATTTCTAGTTCAGTTCTATACGCTATGTTTTCACCTGCTTGATCAAATACGCGCGTATAAACCGAATCCCCAATATTTAAATCCATTGTAGGAATAATTTGACCGCCTTGCTTCCAATCTGGAATAACGGGACTGTCACCATCAAATTTCACATCGATCACGTTATAAAATGAGGCTGCAGTGTCGCCAACATCCCATACTGCCAGGATGACATGGTATCCCTCGCGAGTAGGCACATTACATTGATGGCTTACCTGTTTCGGGGGTTGAACCATATTGCCGTCGACGACACAGAAAGGAGTTAGATCAAAAGAGTCTCGTGATAGTGAAGCGTTTGGGTTCCAATCAGGCTTGGTGATGTAATATTTCCAGTCGCGCGTCACGTGGTTAGCGGTAAATGTCCATTCAAAAGTTTGTGTACCTGCTTGAATAGTGCGTTTTACCCAACGGTCGGCAGTTTGCTCATCAAGGGCAGCTGCTAAAGCGGTTTCGGCACTCGCTATTTTACCATCGCGAGGCCCTGTTTCGGGAAAGCCATCAGGGCCTTCAACGCTTTGCGGTTCATATTGAATCGCACCGCAGTTATTATTTTTTTCGTTAGTATCTGGCGTTGGATACTTACATAGTGCCGAGCGACTTGCAGCGACACCACCATTGGTTTCTGATACATAACCGTGAGCCGCAGCACCTGAGCTAATGCTTGCAAGTGCTAACGCGAGTACGGATTTGGTTGGAAATGATTTCATCACATGTCCTCTGTTATGGCTGACAAACTAGTGTCACACCCCGGCGCATGCTGAGCATAAAGCAACGCTACAGAAATTGGACTTCTGTAACACTGCGTCATGGTAACCCCGCTATCATGAGCATTCTTTTAGATTTTTAAATGCTGACAGACCGGAAGCTTTGCGTCCCACCCTTTCGAATGGTTTGCCGAAATGTGATTGAGCAGCCAAAATTTAGCTTAAGAATTTACATGTGGAAAAGTAAACGTCACTGACATGGAATCCTGTTCTCAAATTGAAAGATAACGATATCTTAACCTCGTCAATATTGTGCAGTGTCGTATTGCAAGGTATTGATTTTAATTTTGTTTTTATCCTTTTTATAGTCATGGTGAATGAGTGGGGGTGGGGATAAGTGGAGAGGAATCGTGCTAAGGGTGGAAGAAGTTCTGTCTAAAGGGCGGAGTGTACCGCCCTCTGGATGGTGTTATTTCGGCATAATGACAGTATCAATCACGTGAATGACACCGTTTTTAGCTTTCACATCGGTTGCGATGACATTTGCATCGTTAACCATGACTTTATCGCCCATGGTTTTAATCATCACATCTTGCCCCTGAACCGTAGTCGCTTTGTCTAGCTTAACAACATCGGCAGCCATCACTTTCCCTGGGACGACGTGATAAGTCAAAACAGATACTAACTTGTCTTTGTTTTCCGGCATTAAGAGCATGTCGACTGTGCCGTCTGGCAGTTTTGCAAAAGCGTCATCCGTTGGTGCAAAAACAGTAAATGGGCCTTCCCCTTTGAGAGTGTCAACCAGGCCCGCTGCTTTCACCGCAGCAACAAGCGTATTGAAAGAGCCGTTTTCAGCGGCAACGTCGACAATATCGGCTTTCATCATGCCATGCTCATGAGCCTTGACGGGAAGCATAAAAGATAATGTCGCCATCAGTGTAGCCGCGATAACTAAGATACGTTTGAACATAGTGTGTTCCTTACTAGTTGAGGGTACAACGGGTTCCCTGGAGTGTGTTTGCATTTGTACGCATTGTCATTGAAAGATGATCATCGCGTCCTACTTTCTTTTGAGGGTCTAACATGTCGCGCAAGAATTCGTCTGCCTTCTTGTTTCACATCGGCTCGTTTCCGCCACGTCCATAAGCGCTCTCTTGCTGCCTTAGCTGCGTTGTCTGGTGCGATAATAGGTGCAAGGTAACGGCTATCTGGCTGCAATTGATACATGACAGCTTCCATTTGGGTCATTGTCCAGGGCTCGAATAAAAGAGGGGGAGGAACCATTTGTAACTCAGGTACCCACTTGTAGATGAACGTACCGTTAGGATCATGTTCTTGGGCTTGCTTGATCGGATTATAAATACGGATTGTGTTAGTCCCGGTTACTCCTGCTTGCATTTGGAATTGTGGGTAATGAATTCCGGGCTCAAAGTCGAGAAACAGTTGCGCTAAATGCGTTACACCTACTCGCCAATTCATGTTCATGTGGTGAGTAAGAAAGCTAACCAGCATGGCACGCATGCGAAAGTTAATGTAACCAGTGTGGT
The DNA here is from genome assembly GCF_033338735.1 of Vibrio sp. Vb1127. Classification (NCBI taxonomy): domain Bacteria; kingdom Pseudomonadati; phylum Pseudomonadota; class Gammaproteobacteria; order Vibrionales; family Vibrionaceae; genus Vibrio; species Vibrio sp. Vb1127. Next base: position 23,956 of record NZ_JAWOTF010000027.1, read on the forward strand.
GCAAACAGCGCATGCAGGCATCAATCAAAGGTACGCCAGTATGCCCGGATTTCCATGCTGCTAACTTTTCTTCATCGAAAGTACTACTTTGTTTAATCAATGGTTCGTAAGCCCGATTAACGCAGTAAAACTCCATGTCGTATTCCGATTCGAATTTTTGGATGAAGTGACAGTGCCAATGAAGCCGTGAAGACAATGCAATTAAGCTGCGACGAAACCCAGCGACTTGCCAGTGTTTCAAAAGGTATTGATACACTTCACGCAAGGATATGTTACCCCAAGCGAGATATGGAGAAAGTCGAGTACAGGCTGTGCGTGAGGCTGTGGGACTAGAAATGCTTCGATAGTAATCACGACCTCGACGATGGAAAAAGTCCTCTAGTGTTTTCCAAGCGAGCCGGCTTCCTCCCGTTTGCATTCCTTTGCATTTTGATAGCCAGGATGATGGTGGCGAAAACGAACAGCCGAGAGCTTCTGCATCCAATGAATGCAATAAGTCGGTTTGGAGCTCAATAGGGCTTATTGAGGCTCTCATGACAGAGTCCCAATGTTTGTCCCAACCTTGCCGGTTTATTGCACCTCTGATTACAGCACCGTGTTCGAATTCAAACCAGTCGATGTTATGCTCATACAGCCAAGCGGCAACTTGTCGGTCTCGTTCAAAGGTGCAGTTGAGTCCTATTTCTTGGTGAGAAAAAACAGCGTTGATTTGATATTGCGCTTGAATTGATTGGAAACATGCTAAGGCATCGTCAAACAGCACCGTGATTCGATGCCCATACGCTTTGAGCGTCTCATCCATGTCTTGCAGTGATTGCCAAACAAATCGCCAGTGGCGCTCAGAATAGTGTGGGTTGTTCAATAGCAATGGTTCAACAATATACAAAAGCACAGTTGGGTGCTTTGTTGATAATGCTTGAGTTAGTGGTTGATGGTCAGTCAGCCTTAAATCTCGCTTTAACCACACGACATTGATTGTTTGCATCGGAATCCTCTTTGTTTCCGATGTTGTACGCAAGTAAACCGAAGAAATCTCATCCAATGATCGGTTTTATTCCACAAAACGTAGAGGTAACTTTTAGGGAGGTGACACATGGCAATAGCATTGAGTAAGTTACAAAAATACTTCTATGTGGACAAATTGGTCATTCATTCGCTTGATCTCGCATTGTATCAGGCATCTGTTGTGATTGATGGAGAAGCGCAATTTATCACTGATGACAACGGTATCTTTTTGAGGGCTCATTCCCTGATCGAGATGCAAAAGAAGTGCAGGAATATCAAAGCAAATAAGCAGGTCTTAGTGCATCAAAGTGCTTATGATGAAATGGTGGGGCTACCCGAAGGTAAAAGAGACAATCAACTAGAGGTATTGGTGAGGGATACAAAATTGTATTGAAAGAGTATTGGTGCGCAGTAAAAGCGAGCCACCTTACGGCAGCTCGCTAAATATAAGGAGAGTTAGGCTTAGTCTTGTTTACGCTGCGCTTCTTTTTGCGCGTACTTAGCGGCACGTCGAGCTTCTCTTTGCTTGGCACTTTCACCACCAACATGCTGCTCGCCTCGCTGCTCTGCAAGAACAATTTGTTTTTCACGCTCGCGGAATCGAGCAATTTGTTCTTCTGAGTGTTTGCCGTGACATTTTGGACAGCTCACGCCTTGCTCGAACAATTCTGACTGTTTGTCTTCTTCAGTGATCGGTAGACGACAAGCGTTACATAAATCGTAATCTGCTTTTTCTAGCTGGTGGTTCACGGCAACACGACCGTCAAATACGTAACAATCGCCTTCCCACATGCTCTCTTCTTGAGGAACTTCTTCAAGATATTTAAGAATGCCGCCTTCTAGGTGGTAGACCTCATCAAAGCCCTGTTCTTTCATGTAAGCCGTTGATTTTTCGCAGCGGATACCACCGGTACAGAACATCGCAACTTTCTTGTGTTTTGCCGGGTCCATGTTTTCTTTTACATAGTCTGGGAATTCACGAAAGGTTTCAGTATTTGGGTTTACAGCGCCTTTGAATGTCCCGATCTCGATTTCGTAATCATTACGTGTATCGACAACAAACACTTCAGGATCAGCAATAAGATCGTTCCACTCTTGAGGTTTCACGTAAGTACCCACTACGTGGCGAGGGTCTATACCTTCAACACCTAATGTTACGATCTCTTTTTTCAATTTCACTTTGGTGCGATTGAATGGCTGGGTCTCAGAATACGACTCTTTGTATACGGTGCCAGTCAAACGAGGTTCGTTGTTTAGCCACTCCAGTAGCGTATCAATACCTGCACGATCAGATGCAACAGTACCGTTGATACCTTCACTTGCCAGTAGTAATGTTCCGCGAATATGGTGTTTTTCCATCAACGCAAGTAATGGCTCGCGTAGCTCTTGATAGTTATTCAGCTCAACAAACTTGTACAGCGCACAAACTACATACTGACTCATGAGGTTTCCTTTAAAAATACAGGTGGTCAACGACCTTAAAATTTTAGCGGCACGAAGTATACCTGACTAAACTAGTCGGAAATACGGACAAATTATACGGATATTATGAGTAGGCGGGGCCTGGCGGTCTTTGGTAGGGGGAGCATGTCCGCAGGTGAAGCCGCTATGTGTTCAAATTATAATCATTAATTATAGTGGGTTAGGTAGGTTGGAGCCGATACTTTTGGTTTAAATTTATGCCGTTTTGGGCCCTTCAAAAAAGTTAGGCGCAAGAAGCACCAAGTAATCACCGGAGTCATTGACAAGGAAAGGACATGTCGCAGTTTTATACATGAGGTGGTGAGGGATAAAGGTTTAGGGACAAAGAGTGAATGACTGATCGCCATTGTTCATAAACCGCTATAAACGCCTTTTCATCAAATACTAAAAAGGCGTATTTCTAACGTCTGTCCTGCTTATTTCAACGCAGCTGCGGTCTGTTTACCCATGGCAATGAGCCTGTCGAGAATGCGTTCACCGTCGGCACGCAAACCGTTGTGCTCGTACTCGTTGGTGATCCACGCTTTTGAATTTGGGATTAACGCGAGCGTCTCTCGGCTGATATCCATTTCAACAAACATATCATCGGCGTAAACGGCGCAACTGACCGGCACTTTGTTCTGAGCCAGTTGTGTTTGATCGTACAGCGCAGTCCAATCTTTTTTCGCTGCCAATATTTCTGCGGCGTCTTTTAGTGGTTTGAGGTTAACGTATTGGTCGAACATCCATGGGAAGACCATTTCCCCCGTAAAGTAAAATGGCTTGCCAGATTCATAATTAAACTCTGATCGGGTTTGGCGAACGCGGTGCGCACTCCAATTCGACGCGAAGCTTTGACAGTAAATCGATTCATGCAAAATGGCGTAGATCGGGTTGGTTTGGAAGTTTTGCTGCGCCAACATATCGTTTAAGAACTCATAACGAAGTTGTGGTTTGCCGTTCACTTCAATCAACGCGCTTTCTAGCCAATAGTAAGTTGGTAAGAAAGTATCACTCACACCAAAGTTGATGCCGATTTGTTGAAATTGTTCCACCGTGAAGCGTTGACCATTTGGTAGGTACTCTTCATTTTCTAGCAAGTGATTCGCAATGTTTTGGCAAAGTTGCTGTGCATTGGGAAATTGTTGGAAGAACGCTTGGTTTTTCTCCATGGTGCGTTTGAAAGTGGCTTCATACACATCGTCGGTATGACGCGAGACTGATGGCACGCCACCTGTGATGTAGCTTTGTAGCAAGCTGTCTGGGAACAAAGACAAATAGGTGAGGGAGCAAAAACCACCAAAGCTTTGACCTAAGATCGCCCATTTTTCGACGCCAAATTGCTCACGAATGTATTCCGCGTCGCGCACGATGTTATCCGCTCGGAAGTGGCTCAAGTAGTCTGCTTGTTGCGCTGGCGTGAGGTGAGCAAGCGTCTGGTGATTAATTACGCTGCTGTTGCCCGTACCGCGCTGGTCGAGAAGCAAAACTCGGTACTCTTGCAGGGCGCGTTTTACCCAGCCGTTATTGCCGTTTTGACGCGGAGAGGGAAAGCCAGGTCCGCCCTGAAAGTAAACCAACCAAGGTTTGGTCGATTCTTCATCGCCAACTAGGCAAACCGCACGGGCGAAGACTTCAATGGTGTCTTTGCTCGCGTCTTGGTAATCCAGAGGAACGGTAAAACTGTGGGGAGTGTAATGCAATCCTGCGTCGATAAATGATTGAGCGTTCATTGTTATCTTTATTTCCTTATTGAGGGGTAGCGCTACTTTACTGCGAATGGCATGAAGAACCAATGCTATTTCCCAATTGCCTCTTCAGTTCTATACCTTGATCAAATCAATGTAAGTTCAAGAAAATGAAACGATTAGCGACTGGTGCAACTGGTTGAGTGAGCTATGCTCAATAGAGTTGCGACAAAGTAAGAGCATGGAGGAAGTCGGATGAAAGTGTCACTGGCTCGATGGACAATTGTGACTTGTTTAATAAGCGTACCTACTTTTGCCGTTGTTACGCCCAACCCACCTCAGTTACAGGCAAAAGGCTACGTATTAATGGACTTTCAATCCGGTGCCATTATTGCCGAGCATAACGGGCGAGCAGGGCTTGCTCCGGCGAGTTTAACCAAGTTGATGACCGCTTATGTAGTTGGACAAGAAATCAAAGCGGGGCGTTTGAAATGGGATGATGTTGTCACCGTGAGTGAAAACGCGTGGTCGGCCAAGTTTCCCGGTTCTTCTAAAATGTTCATCAAACCGAAAGATGAAATTAGTGTTGCGAACTTAATGCGCGGCGTGATCATCCAATCAGGAAATGACGCGTGCGTTGCACTGGCTGAGCATGTTGCAGGCAGTGAACGCGGCTTTGTCGCCTTGATGAATGGTTGGGCGGAGAAATTAGGACTGCAAGACACCTATTTTGTGAACTCCCATGGTCTTGATAGTGATGGCATCCAAACCTCACCAACCGATATGGCAAGACTCATGCAGTCGATCATCAGCGATGTTCCTGATGTGTACGCGCTATACAGTGAGAAAGTCTTCAAGTGGAACGACATTACGCAGTACAACCGCAATAAGTTGTTGTGGGACAATTCCATTGATGTCGACGGGGGAAAAACCGGCTACACCAGCAATGCCGGATACAGCTTGGTGAGCTCGGCCAAAGAAGGAAGAATGCGCCTTATCTCGGTGGTGATGGGTACGCCAAGTAAACAGGCTCGGATCAGCCAATCGAAGAATCTACTCAGCTATGGTTTTCGCTTTTATGACACCAAGCAAGTTGCTAAACAGGGGGAAGTTGAGTCTAAAGTTCGCGTTTGGAAGGGAAATGCTAATCAAGTTGAGGCGATCTTTGCTAAAGATGCCTATCTCACTCTGCCTCGTTCAATGACGGCTGGGCTTGATAAGAGTGTGGTGTTAAATGAACCGTTGATTGCGCCGATCGCGCAAGGAGATGAGATTGGTAAGGTCGTTTGGAAAAGCGATGACAGTACCGTGGCGAGTTATCCCTTGGTCAGCAGCCAAGCGGTAGAAGAGGGCTCGTGGTTTGGTCAGCTTTGGGACAGTTTGGTGCTGTGGGTGAAATCATTCTTTAGCTAGAATAAAAACGAGCAGAAGTTTCTTTCTGCATTCTTTTGTTGATGACCGCCCAGCTAAACGCTGGGCGGTGTTTTATTTAACGGTTTATTCCGACAAGGTGATGATTGGTAAATCGTCCCAAATCTTACTTTCATCCGATGCGCCACCGGAGAAGTTCCAAGGGCCTTTGTCTTGCTCTAGCGGACGGTAAGTTGCTGAAAGGCCGTCTAAGTCCCAAGTCGAGACATAGAATCGGATTCCATCGAGCGACTCTGGGCGGCCTAATGCATCGCTAGCAAAGTCCATAGAAATGGTGTTGTTGGCTTTGTCTACTGTCACTGTTGGTGCTGGAGTTACGGCTTCTCCCCATGTCGTCGCATTTGCTCCTTTGGTGCTGTAAATCGAGCTTTGCCAGCCAAAAACAACCGCATTGCGACTCCAGGTTCCGTTTGGCATAGAAGCGTTGATCTTCGGTAGCTCAGACAAGTTGGTTGCGGCTTCTTCCGGTAAATCAATGAAGATGGTGAAACCAACGTGGTCAAAGCCGTTTGGTGGCAACCAAGTATCGGTGATCTTGTCCATAGTGAAGGTCAAGCGCACGTTACTGCCGACGGTAAATACCTCAGCTTTGTTGATTGCGAGTTGGCTGTTATCTTTATCGAACGTTGGATCCGTTGGTAGCGAGTAGTTACCGTTAGGACCGCCCATGCCATCTTGCGCATCGCCTGCGTCATCAATAGTGTCGTCTGGCGTGTTTGACCAGCTTAAGTCCGACACAAAGTTTACATCTTCAATGCCAGCTTTTTTCTCAGTAGAATAAATCGCGAAGCGGTGTTGTTGTTCGCCAATTGCAAAGTGACGAGTCGACAGCGTGACACTAAACTGACCATCAGCGCCTGCAGTAATGGCTTGCGCTGTTTCTAAGTTACCATCGACGACAAGGTTCAACTTCTCGTTGGCGTTCGCACTACCCGCGATAACAATATCACCAGTGATGGTTTTTCCTTCCCAATCCTGCGCCAGTTGTATGTTGAGGTCTGGGGTATCTACCGATTGGGTATCGTTAGTTTTTGAGTAAATCACGGCAGATTTGGCTGGTAGCTCAAGGGTTACGTGACCGTTTTCATCTGCGATTAACTGCTCTGGAGCGTCTACCCAGTTCGACATGATTTGTTGTTTGAAGACGGTGCCACCAACTTGTTCTACATCGAGTTGGTTCATCAACATTGGAGAGTTAGATGTGTTCATTACCACTAAGACTTCGTCGTTATCCAAAGTGCGGGTAAAGGCGAACACACCTGCACCAGCTTTATCGCTGCCAATGACTTTCATTTCGCCGCGTGTCATGACTTTGTTTTCGGTACGTAACTTAGCAAGCTCTTGGATGAACAAGTACATCTCGCTGTTTTGGTCGAATGAATCTACGCAGTCGCCGTCTTCACGGTAACCGCCAGCAAACATCGCATCGCGCGCTGCTGGCATCGCTTGCTCTGTACCTTGGTAAATCACAGGAATACCGGGTACGCTCATCATGGTGATCAGAGCTTGCTTCATATCGTTGACACTGCCTTGCGATAGAAAACGCGGCATATCGTGGTTATCAATGAAGTTCGGCATGATGTATGGATTTGGGAACATCTCCATCATTTTCTCAAGACGGAAGCGTAAGTAATCGGTCGGTTGCCCTGCTGCAAATACGCGCGTCATGGTCGCTTGCAATGGGAAGTTCAGTACCGAGGTTAACTGCTCCGGCGAGCCGCTTTCGCCGATGTAAGTCAGCATCTTCTCTTCGCCTTCTGTGTTGTAAGGCGTAGATGTTTCGAAGACTTCACCAAAGGTCAGGAAGTTATCGCGACCAGTATCAACCGCTTGAGTCATCACACCATCGTCGGCGTGCAGGAAGTCGTTCCAGAAATCGTGCTCAACAAACTTCACCGTATCGATACGGAATCCGTCGACGCCGACTTCGCGAATCCATTTTCGGTAGCTCTCTTTTAGATAAGCGCGTACTTCAGGATCGGACGTATTAAGGTCATCCAAATCAGAGAGCTGCCAGGTTTTTTCTTGTACCGGATCGTTGTGGTCGGTGATGCTTGGCGTCCAGTGGTAGCTGCCTGTGCCATCTTCTTTACACTCATTCTTGTTGAGCGGGTAAGGCAGTTCTTGTCCTGCTGGTAGCGCATTTTCAATCAAACGGAAACCTTGGCAAGGTAGGCTAGGATCGTAATTGTATGGGTCATCGTAAGTGAAGAAGTTACCTACGTGGTTGGTCACGATGTCTTGAATCAAGAACATGTTACGAGCGTGCACTTCTCGCGCTAACGCTTGGTAGCTTTCCATGTCACCAAAGTGCTCATCCACTTTTTGGAAGTCACGCGCCCAGTAACCGTGGTAGCCACCATAGTTTTGTTCTGCATCCCACCATTGGTTTGCCACTGGCGGAGTAATCCAGATCGATGTGGCACCGAGAGTTTCGATGTAGCTTAACTTATCACTCACGCCAACGAGGTCGCCGCCGCTGAACTTTTTATCCGAAGTCGGATCGAATTCGTTTTGCCCTTGATCATTAAGAGCGCTGTCGCCGTCGTTAAAACGGTCGATCATCAGGAAGTAAATGATTTGATCTTGCCAATCAGGAGATGCCACGTGGCTGCCTGTATCGACTGGTGCGGTTTCGTCGCTTCCACAGCCAGAAAGAGCTAGAGCGATCGATAAAGGAAGTATTTTTATTTTATTCATTGAGTTAGGTAGAGTTTCAAACACGGTCTTTGCCTCCGTTATGCAGCAATGCAGAAACGATAAAGCAAAGGTTTGAAATTGAGAGTGTCATTTCACGCCAAAAAAGACGTGATATGATGTCACGAAGAGACGATTTTGATCTGACCGACAGTTTTAATTGAGAGGTTGCACAATAGGATATTGTATCGGGTAATGCTCTTTCGCGAGCTCGTTGTCGGATTCATCATAAAGGCGGAAACGGCACTGCTTTGCAGTTTGAGTGAGCGATAATTGCAGCACCCAACAAGCATAATGTAGCGAGTGTTGGGTCAAGCGCATTACGTGAGGTGTAGGGGCATCATCGACGTAACAGTCAATCCTCGCAACGTTTTCAAGTCGGCATGCCAGTTCGACAAAGAGCGTGTATTGCGCCCCAATATTAATAAGCTGCCGAGTCGGGACAATGTATTCCGTTGCGCCAATTAAAAGCCCCTTAGAAACCACGTAATCACGCTGGTGGTTATTCTCAATGTAACGTTCCCCATCGACTTCATAACAAAGGCGAAAGGTAAGGGGGTGCGCTACCGGAAGTTCGGTCGTTGCCCAGAGTTCGATGCCATGACTTAAAAAGCGCTCGAAGAAGGCGGGATAGCGCCGCCATGCACCATCACGGTCTCGACACTCAACTGAGACCACTTTTTCAAACGCAATATTATCTACTTCCATCCAGATTCTACCGACGGGTTGGTCAATGTCGTGATCGGCTAAAGTATTCGCTTTGGCGTAGTACAAGCGGATCGGTTGCTGATTTAGCTGAGTTCGGTTATCCAAACATTGTTGGCGATACTGCATGGGTGAAAACGGATACCAACGGCGAAAAGTGCGGTGAAAGTTCGATGGTTCTTCATAACCGAGTTGATATGCGATTTGCTGCGTTGTGAGTTGGGTGTCGGCAAGCAAAGTGAGTGCTTGCTTTCTTTTAGCGAAATCAACGCATTGAGAGTAGCTCATTTGCTTTTCTTGCAGTCGACGTTGCAAGGTGCGTTTGGAGACGCCCAGTTGCCTTGCCGCTTGCTCTAACTTGAGCGCGTAATTACTGTTTTTGATGAACAAGGCGTTCAAAACACTCAGCAATTCTGGCTGTTCAATTGGTTGGTGAGAAAGCAGCAAATAAACATGTTTCACCAGTTCAAACACGCTTGAACTCGTTTTAGAATCTCGCGTTTCCACTAGAAAAATATTGGCCGCGAGTGGATTGTTGGCGTGAACTTGTACCTGTATTGATTCGCTTAACTCAAGCATTTCCAACTGCATTTTGAGCAAGCCAAACACCGACTCCGCCCAATTTGGCATATCGCCCGTTCTACATTCGACTTGCAGATGGATTTGGGCATCACCATGCTGCAATGTGACGTACAAACGGCGGTCGAATAATGAGACACTTTTACTCCACCAAAGCAGCCCTTCTTGGAGGTTAGGCGCTTCTTTCAACATCATGCATTGCAAGGCCACCAACTTCTCAATGTGCCAATATTCGCCGGCAATTCGAAGGTGATTGTGACCGAGCTTTTTGCACAGAAAGGATGTAATAACGTTATCTTGAGGCAGCATGAGTTGAGTTTGGTTGCGAGCAAACATGCATTATTGCCGAAAAGATGAAGAAGTCCAGTGAGAACGCTCAAAGCCTTTCTTATCGTTTTATTTTCAAATTTATTTTGAAAATGTTTTTAATCGAAATCGGTTTTTCCCTTTATCTCATGAGGTTATGCTGTTACTCAGCTTAAACTCATTAATTGGAGAGCCTCATGGATATCGTACAAGCTGCAAAATCTCGTTACTCAACGAAAGTGTTTGACCCAACGCGCAAGCTATCTCAAGAAAAAATCGATGCAGTTAAAGAGCTGATTCGTTTTAGTCCATCGAGTGTGAACTCCCAGCCTTGGCATTTCATTCTGGCAAGCACAGAAGAAGGCAAACAGCGCATCGCTAAAGCGGCGCAAGAGAATTACGCGTTTAACGCGGCGAAGATTCTCAACGCATCTCACGTATTGGTGTTTTGTGCAAAAACAGGCATCGATAACGACTACATTGAAGCGCTAATGGTGCAAGAAGAAAAAGATGGTCGATTCCCAACTGAAGAAGCGAAAGCGGCTGTGCGCGGTGGTCGTAGCTACTTTGTGAACATGCACCGTTTTGATCTGAAAGATGCAAACCATTGGATGGAGAAACAAGTTTACCTCAACGTGGGTACGTTGCTGTTGGGTGCTTCGACGCTAGAAATTGATGCAGTACCAATTGAAGGGTTTGATCCAAAAGTGCTGGATGAAGAATTTGGCTTGCGTGAAAAAGGTTATACCAGTGTTGTGATCGTGCCGCTTGGCTACCACGCGGAAGATGACTTCAACGCGAAAACGCCAAAGTCTCGCTGGGACGCAGAAACCGTATTCACCGAGATCTAATTCGAGCTTACTTACAGGTGACGTAGAACCCCGTAATCAATATATAAATCGCAAAAGAGTGATAAAACGATGATCCACTTAGTCGCAGAAGTGAAAGCCTATCCAGATAGTAAGGATCAGGTGGTGAATTTGCTTGCTGGTTTACTAGAGCCAACTCGTAAAGAAGAAGGCTGTTGCCAATACGAGTTGTATCTCGACGAAAAAGTTGATGGCCTATTTATGTTCCAAGAAATCTGGGCGTCGCAAGAGGCCTTGGATAAGCATTTGCAAAGCCCGCATATGGCGACGTTTCTTGAAACATTGGAAGAGAATGATTGGGTTGAATATACCCAGATTCGTCCTCTTCGATTTATCGCCTAATGACAGAAGGTTGCCAGCACGTTGGCGCGTTGCTGGCAGCATTTTTGTTGGATAAAGTCGCGGAAAGTCCGAATCGTTGGCGTCAATAATCGACGATCGGCACATACCATGTAGAGCGGCACTGGGCCGCAATCCCATTCTGGTAACACTCGCACCAATCTTCCCTCGATTAAGTCTCGGCTAATGTCCATCAATGATTTATTCGCAATGCCTTTGCCTTTGATCGCTAACCGGTGTGGCAAGTCACTATCGTTGCTCAACAAGTTACCGCTGACCACGATTTGTTCTTTCTCGCTGCCACGAGTGAGCGTCCATTTGTTGTAGACCGAATCCGCGACCATGTAGCACAAGCAGTTGTGTTGCGTTAAATCGGCAGGAGAGGCGAGTTCTGGATGTGTAGCTACGTACTCTGGCGATGCACATAATATCCGTTCGTTTGACCCACACAATGCCAATACGACCAGATTGGAGTCGGCCGGTTCGCCGTAGCGAATCGCAATATCGACAGGCTTTGTGTACATATCCGTCAAGCTATCGGACAGCTCTAGTTTGATGGAAACATTTGGGTAGAGATCGATGAACTCATCCACCCAATCGAGCAACATATTGCGACCAAAATCGGAGGGTGCAGTAATGTGCAGCTGACCAGACAACTCCCCGCGCGCACTTGAGATCTGATCCAACCCCTCTTGCAATGTTGCCAACGCTTGCGTGGTTTTGTCTAAAAACAGTTCGCCCTCTGAGGTTAAACGCAGGCTTCGGGTGGAACGCACAAACAACGGGAAACCGATTTGCCCTTCAAGACGCTTAATCGATGCGCTAATGGCGGCAGGTGTCATGTCCATACTGTTAGCGGCTTTTGAAAAGCTGCCTTGGCGCGCGGTTTCGACAAAAATATTGAGGTCGTTGAGGGCTTTCATAATGAAAAGGGCTTTTAAGAAGTTTGGGCTACTATAGGGGAGAGTCGTAGGCCAATTCAAGGTTAAAACATTAGGTTGCACGGCGAGTTTGAGTTAGATTAGCGCGCAACTTCATTTTACCGGATCAATAGCATGAGCCAACAGCAGCCGAATAACCCACTTCACGGGTTGAGTTTAGAGAAAATCGTCACCCGACTAGTTGAACACTTTGGTTGGAATGGCATGTATGAGCGCGTTCGTGTGAACTGTTTCAAGAAAGATCCTTCAATCAAATCGTCGCTGAAGTTCCTGCGCAAAACGCAATGGGCGCGGGACAAAGTCGAAGCGCTGTATATTGAGACATTCTGCTAACCGCTCTATGGTCTGCAGCAGCGGTAAGTAGATTCTTAGTCTCGCTTTGGCTCGCTAGAATGACGCAGCTTTTCTTATCGCGTAGGTTGGAAGAGTCGCTCCACTGATACGTCCAAAGTGATTTTCCGGATGGTCACTTAGGCTTATCTGGAATCGCTTTTTTAGATGGTTTTGTAGAGGTCATAGCCAAACTCGAACTGTTATTCTGAACCGAGAGGAACGAGCGTGATTCAGAATTTACCCTCAGATTGTATTGAGTTTATTCATGGCTCTATGGTCTGTAGCAAGCGGCAAGTAGATTCTTAGTCTCACTTTGGCTCGCTAGAATGACGCAGCTTTTCTTATCGCGTAGGCTAGAAGAGTCGCTCTACTGATGCGTCTAAAGCGAGATTCCGGATGGTCACATAGGTTTATCTGGAATCGCTTTTTTAGATGGTTTTGTAGAGGTCATAGCCAAACTCGAACTGTCATTCTGAACCGCGAGGAACGAGCGTGATTCAGAATCTACCCTCAGATTGTATTGAGTTTATTCATAGCTCTATGGCCTGCAGCAAGCGGTAAGGTAGATTCTTAGTCTCGCTATGGCTCGCTAGAATTCTTATCGCGTAGGCTGGAAGAGTCGCGCTGCTGATGCGTCTCAAGCGAGATTTCGGATGGTCACTTAGGCTTGTCTGGAATCGCTTTTTTAGATGGTTTTGTAGAGCTCAGAGCCAAACTCGAACTGTTATTCTGAACCGAGAGGAACGAGCGTGATTCAGAATTTACCCTCAGATTGTATTGAGTTTATTCATGGTTCTATGGTCTGCAGCAAGCGGTAAGTAGATTCTTAGTCTCGCTTTGGCTCGTTAGAATGACGTAGCTTTTCTTATCGCGTAGGCTGAAAGAGTCGCTCTACTGTTACGTCTAAAGCGAAATTCCGGATGGTCACATAGGTTCTTCTGGAATCGCTTTTTAGATGGTTTTGTAGAGATCAGAGCCAAACTCGAACCGTCATTCTGAACCGCGAGGAACGAGCGTGATTCAGAATCTACTCTCAGATTGTATTGAGTTTATTCATGGCTTTATGGTCTGCAGCAAGCGGTAGGTAGATTCTTAGTCTCACTTTGGCTCGCTAGAATGACGTGCTTTTCTTATCGCGTAGGCTGGAAGAGTCGCTCTACTGATACGTCTAAAGCGAGATTCCGAGTGACTCACTTAGGTTCTTCTGGAATCGCTTTTTGGGATGGTTTTGTAGAGATCAGAGCCAATCTCGAACCGTCATTCTAAACCGCGAGGAACGAGCGTGATTCAGAATCTACTCTCAGATTGTATTTAGTTTATTCATGGCTTTATGGTCTGCAGCAAGCGGTAAGTAGATTCTTAGTCTCGCTATGGCTCGCTAGAATGACGTAGCTTTCTTATCGCGTAGGCTGTGAGAGTCGCGCTGCTGTTACGTTTAGCGAGGTTTCGAATGATTCACTTAGGCTCATTAGAATGACTCTAGTTTTCTTATTGCGCAAGTTGGAATGGTATCTCAGCATCATTCCCGATAGCGATGAAGGAGCGCTGTCGGGAACCTCGCCTTTAATCTCTCATTTCTTGCTACTCTAAATGATGCGTGCTACCCACAGTTCCTTCCAAATCTAAAATCGACTGGCGAACGTAGTCTGGAATCGCAGCTTTAACGTTGTTCTTAAAATCAAACATCACACCAGTGGCGGTCGCGATGGTCGCAATTTTACCCCACTTCTTACTCAGCACTTGGTACTCCATTGTGATGCGATCTTCTTGCATGTCGATTACGCGAGAACCGACTAATAGCGTGTCTGGGTAAGTAACAGGCAATTTGTAGAGGCATTGAGTCTCGCTCAGTACTGGCCCAATTTGCGAGGTCTGCAGGTCGACCAGCAGGTTAATTTTGTTGAAGTAATCTAAACGCGCCGTCTCGAAGTAGCGAAAATAGACCACGTTATTAACATGTTGCAGAGCATCCATTTCACCCCATGCGACTTTTATCTCTGTGATAACGGGAAAGTCCTTTAACAGTGTGTCCATTTTTATTGCTCCTTTTTCATCTGCTTTGCCACAAATTGCGACGCGACTTATCACTTTGAGCATTTATTCTAGATGTAATCATTTAATATGTAATAAAATTGTTTTTAAAATGTGAAATGAAATGGTGGTTTGATTATGTAAACTAGAAACTTTACATAATCGAGTTGAAGGCGTAAGTTTAACTAAGAGTAACCAGATAGGAGGTGTCTCATGATTGAACTCAAAGGTTTCAACCTCGCAAGAGTTGAGAAACGCATTGATTGGACAGGTGAGCTGTTCAGTTTGAGAATATCTGGCGCGCCTCTTTCCTTTAAAGCTGGCCAATTCACCAAGCTTGCTTTGCTTGATGATGAAGGTAAGCCGATCAGCCGTGCTTACTCCGTGGTTAATGCGCCAAGCGAGCAATTCGATTGGTTGGAATTTCTAATAGTAGCCGACCCTCAAGGACAACTTTCTCCACGGCTCCAAAAGCTTAAATCTGGTGATAGTATTTATGTCGGTGCCACTGCACATGGCGATTTAACCCATGATTCTATTCCTAAACAGGCTCATGACCTGTGGCTGCTATCTACAGGTACGGGGATTGGACCGTTTTTATCGCTGCTGGATGATATAAACCTACCGCCTCACAATGAGCGCATTGTGCTGGTTCATGCCGTTCGTTTCGAAAAAGATCTGGTTTATAAATACCTAATTGAACAGCTTCAGCAACGATATGAAGGCAGATTAAAGTATATACCGATAGTCAGCAGGGAAGTGGTTGATGGTAAATTACAAGGCCGAATTCCTGAACTCATCGAATCGGGTTTACTGTCCAACGCCGCTGATGCGCCATTCTCAGCTCAGCGTAGCTTTGTCATGATGTGTGGGAATCCACAAATGATCAAAGATACCGTGCCCGTCTTACAAGAGCTAGGCTTGGAAAAGTATCGCCATCAAACTGGGGGAAATATCATTTACGAACGTTACTGGTAGCGTTTTGTTAAATTGATACGGTTATGCTCAAGATGTAATGATTACTTTTGAGATACGACCGCGATTTAGTATGTTCTTAGTTGAATATTATGTTGGCAATACCTAAACTGCGCTCACCATTGCGCGTCTGTACACCCAGTCATTCTCGCTTAACCAATTACATTGAGGTGACTGAAGTCCATGTATGCTTTTATCGCGAGCAAGCAACAGAGAATCATTGCTGGTTTTATCGACCTGCTCTTTGCGATGGTGGTCGTGTTAATCATCGCATTGAGTATTAACTCTTTTCTTAACGACTTTCAGCTCTCTTTAGCGGATAACCTCACGCTTGTTCGTGAAACTCAGGCGTTTTACTTGCTTTCTTTACCAACGGTTTTAATGATCAACTGGAATGCATTGAGTCATGGGCAAACCATTGGTATGCGCATGATTGGTATTAAAGTTGTAATGAAAAATGATAGTAAGGCAACGAAAGTTACAGCAGGGTTAAGGCTTGTTATTAGCTACTTGCTGGAGATGCTCATTCCGGGGATCCCGTTGGTAAATTTGGCATTGTTGTTCTTTCATCCGGAGCGACGTTTGTTGCATGACTTGATCGCCAATACTAAAGTTGTCCAAGTTTCCTAATTTTTGATCAAAAAAGCCACGTGAAGTGGCTTTTTAATATCGATAAAGTTAACCAGATTTACTGTTGATTAACATATTTCTTAAAGCGAGCTTTGGTTTCTGCATCTGCTTTTTGGTACCAGAAGTGCAGCATCTCTTCAGCTGTCGAATCCGCTTTAACCGCAGTTGCTCTCACTTGCTTCATATCCGCAGGAACCTTTGCAGGAAGCGTGACTGGCTGCATGGTCGCTGCGCCAGCAAAAGCCACGGCTGCTGCACCGCCAGCCTGGTTGTAATCTTCGATTTCACGTACGTAATCACGACCGATTTGCATACCCGGTTTGAGCAGCTTGTCCTGGTCAACCGCGATTGCGTTGCCAGAATCATCAACCAGTTTCCAATCTAAGTCTTTGATCTTCTCTTCCGCATCACGTAGGTTGCGGTATTCTGGCATTTGTAGAGTGAGTTCGGCATTGGTCGCGTCAAATCGTGTAACGATAACATCGCTTTCAACACTTAAACGGTCATTACCTTGGTTGAAGTAAGGGGCGAAACGAAATACGACTTGGTTAAGGCCATCAGGTAACGTCAGTGTTCTCTCAGAGGCGAAAAAACCACCCGAAAGATCTGCTTTTTCACCGTTAGCCGCTAATACTGAAACGTTGTCAGGAACACTCACGGTTACATCTGCGAATGCCATGCCACTCATTGCGAGAGCAAGCGCACAAGTTAAAGGCTTGATCAATTTCATTGTTTTTATCCTAAGCAAATTAGTGGTCATCGAGAGTGCATCGTTCATTGCCCGATTGCAACTCCCAAGTGTAATAAGTATGAAAATTTAACAAGAACGTCATTTTTATCGCATTTATTACGACGAAACTGTGATCCAAATAGAATCAAACCGCTGAAATTCAGCGGTTTGATTCTATAAGTTATAGATTAAATTTATTTCTAACTTATTGATTTATTATATGCCTGCACCATGTCCAGGTTCTGATTGGTCATCAGAAGCGTCTTGTTGTTCTGCCATTTCTTCTTGCTGTTGTGCTTTCTCAATGCTCAACCACCAAACAAATAACTCATACCAAATTGCTAGGATAACGGCACCTAAGAACAGACCAACGATGCCGTAGAAAAGCATACCACCGATGGCACCGAGCAGAATCACAGGCATTGGCACGTCGACACCACGTCCCATCAACATTGGTTTGAACAGGTTTTCAGAAAGAGCCGCAACTACGACCCAAACAGTAAACATGGTTGCTGTTGAGGTGTCTTGGGTCATGTACATGAAGCCAATCACAGGTAGCACAGCGAGCAACGCCGGGAGCTGAGCGATACATAAGATCATTAGAAGCAGTGTGAGTAAACCTGCTGCCGGAACGCCAAATACGAAGAAACCAGCACCGATCAACAGTGCTTGAATCGCCGCTACACCGACTACGCCAAGCAGTACGCTTTTAATTGTCGCTGCGATAAGCGTGGTCCAGCTTTTTGCGTTTTCACCTGCGGTTCGAATCGCGATGGTTCTTAAGCCTGATGCCGCAGATTCAGAGTACGTCATGAAACCTGCTGCAATCGCAAGTGACAAGATTGAAAGCAGTAAACTTCCCAATACGCCCCCCAGTGTACCCAGTAAAGATGTGAGTCCTGCCTTTATTTGTGGCATAAAGGTTTGAATCGCTTGCTCAAGATTAGTAGCGAATAGGGTCCACACTTCGTAGAGCTTATCACCCACGATAGGCCAATCCGCTACGGAAGCTTTTGGCCCTGGTATTTTCACTTGTCCATTTTGTAGTACTTCAAGCGCGTGCGTTGCACCATCCACAATGGAGCCTGATACCATAACAAGTGGCGTGACAAGGAGGGCAATACCAAGTAAAGCAATGGTTGTGGCTGCCAGGCCTCTGCGACCACCATATACACGCTGCAATTTTTGGGTAAGCGGCATTAAAGCGACGGCTATAATAGCGCCCCAAATAACCGGAAGGATGAAGGGTTTGATGATGTCGTACGTAAACATCAGCAAGACAAAGATCAAGCCAATGCGTATTGCCGATTCCACCATATTACTGATGAAAAGCTTACTGTCGATTTTTACCGATTGTTTATCCATTTTTGTTTACCTGATGATCAATGTTAGAACTGACGAGACTTGAAACAACAATCGCCATATA
>NZ_JAWOTF010000028.1:0-2711 GCF_033338735.1 Vibrio sp. Vb1127
TGCTCTGGACTTAGCTCATCTACGTACGCTAAGCCTTTGTTAATCAATTCAATTGCATATTCGTAAAGCTTATCGAAGTAGTTTGATGAGTAACATACTTCACCACTCCACTCAAAGCCCAACCAGTTTACATCTTTCTTGATAGACTCAACGTATTCGATGTCTTCTTTTTCAGGGTTTGTATCGTCGAAACGCAGATTACATTGACCCTGGTAGTCCTGAGCAATACCGAAGTTCAAACAGATAGACTTAGCATGACCGATATGCAGGTAGCCATTTGGCTCCGGCGGGAATCGAGTATGCACGCTAGTGTGTTTACCATCCGCTAGATCTTTATCAATGATCTGGCGAATAAAGTTTGATGGACGAGCATCAGCTTCACTCATCTATAGCACCTCAAAAATATTAGTATTGTCAGAGAAAACGGAACCCTGTATCCAAGTATGGTTTCACAGAGTACATTGTTCCTAATGATCCACAATTCTAAGCAATTAGACAACAAGAACTCGCTCTAAAACGACAATATTTATCGAGTTGGCGTGAAAGCAAAGCAGATTCAAAGGGCCTAAACGAAAAAAGGCCTCCTGCGGAGGCCTTTTGCGATGTTGTAGTATCAATTGTTTGCAATACCAATAACAAACAATCGCACCACTATTAAACAGTTAAGCTGGTAACTGAACACCACTTAAGTCTTCATCTTTAGATACATTCTTCATCTCACCAGCAACAATCTCTGCTAGTGGACCAAGGATAACTTGTAGGTTGTTTGTACCTAGCTTCACAACTCCCATAGCTCCAAGATCTTTCAGAGTTTTCTCATTGATAACGCTCATATCTTTCACAGAAAGGCGCAAACGAGTAATACAGGCATCGATAGAACTTAGGTTGTCATGACCGCCAAGTGCTTTCAAGTACTGACGAGCAAGCTCTGAAGAATTGCTTGATCCAGCCACGTTAGATAAAGCTTCTTCATCATCTTCACGTCCCGGTGTTTTAAGGCCAAACTTAACAATCACGGTACGGAACACGAAGTAGTAAACCGCAAAGAAACCAAGACCTTGTACAATGAGCATGTACCAATTTACCGCTAGCGGGTTACGAGTCGACAATACTAAGTCGACTAAACCAGCAGAGAAACCGAAACCTGCAATCCACTGCATTGATGCCGCGATATAAACTGATAGACCAGTCAGCGCTGCGTGAAGAACGTACAGTCCTGGAGCAAGGAACATGAATGCAAATTCAAGTGGTTCTGTTACACCTGTAAAGAATGAAGCAAACGCAGCTGCAATCATGATAGATGCCACTTTCTCTTTATTCTTTGATTTCGCAGTATGGTACATCGCTAGAGCAGCACCTGGTAAACCAAACATCATGATTGGGAAGAAGCCCGCTTGGTACATCCCCGTAACACCTACCGTTGCCGTGCCTTCAGCTAATGATTTCGCACCGCCAAGGAAGTTTGGAATGTCATTAATACCAGCAACATCAAACCAGAACACTGAGTTTAGTGCATGGTGCAGACCAACAGGAATTAGAAGACGGTTGAAGAATGCGTAAACACCTGCACCTGCTTCACCCATACCTTGAATGCTTTCACCAAAACTGACCAGACCGCCGTAAACTGATGGCCAAACGTACATCAGGATGAACGCAATAACGATACCAGCAAAAGACGTTAGGATCGGTACAAGACGCTTGCCAGAGAAAAACGCCAGTGCTTTGTGCAGCTCTACGTGAGAAAAACGGTTGTACAACTCAGCAGAAACAATACCAACCAAGATACCGACGAACTGGTTATTGATTTTACCAAATGCAGCAGGTACTTCACTTGGGTCAATGCCTTGAATTTGTGATACTGCACCAGGGGCCAAAAGCGTTGTGACAACTAAGAAGCCCACGAAACCTGAAAGTGCAGCGGCGCCATCTTTGTCTTTAGACATTCCGTAAGCAACACCAACAGCGAACAATACTGACATATTGTCAATGATCGCTGCACCAGCTTTAATAAGAAATGCAGCAAGTGCACTGTTTGCGCCCCAGCCATTTGGGTCGATCCAGTAGCCAATACCCATGAGTATTGCTGCTGCAGGAAGTGTGGCAACCGGCACCATAAGCGCCTTACCCACCTTCTGGAAGTATCCGAGAATGTTCACCTTAAGTTCCCCCTATAGGATTAGATGTTATGTTGAATGACTTATTTCAGCCGTCCAATTTAGTCATCCTAAGTTTATGATATTAATTTTGCTCCGCAAATTAAAAGCTCACCGTTTGTGATCATAATCACCACAATTTGCCCTTTCGAAAGGTTTTTGCTAGCGAGATCATAAAACTTATTTTATTATACGAAAAAATGGCGTTTTAAAGATAATATTCTCGCACTTTATGCAAGGCAGAATCAGTGTTATTTTGGTATCTAGGCGGGTAAATCACTGTAACTTTGCTCTGAAAAAGAATCATAAAAAACCATACAATTATTACTTTTCAGTTAGTTACTATGACAATAACATCGATAAAACGCGACTTGCTGTATGTGACTCGTTATCTAATTCAGTGATACAAACTAAGTACCCATATGACTGAAGCAGTCTCTACTTAGATAACGATATAGAAATTGAATTCTCATCTATAAGGACTAGCTGACTATGTACGCGCTAAGTAACTGTAAAATTTATACCGGTAGTGATGTTCTTACCGATCATGCGGTCATC
>NZ_JAWOTF010000028.1:2811-39011 GCF_033338735.1 Vibrio sp. Vb1127
ACTAGCTGACTATGTACGCGCTAAGTAACTGTAAAATTTATACCGGTAGTGATGTTCTTACCGATCATGCGGTCATCATCGAAAACGATCTTATTCAATCTATTGTGCCGGTTTCTGAGCTACCTCAAAGCATCGAAGTAAAAGACCTTACAGGCGCTAATCTAAGCCCAGGCTTTATCGATCTGCAGTTGAACGGTTGTGGCGGTGTAATGCTAAACGATGCAATTACCCCTGAAACAATGCAAATCATGCACCAGGCAAACCTCAAATCTGGCTGTACTAGCTTCCTGCCAACACTCATTACGTCATCTGATGAAGATATGCGAACTGCAATTGCTGCAGCTCGTGAGTACCACAACAAGTATCAAAATCAATCGCTTGGTTTACACCTCGAAGGTCCTTACCTTAACGTCGCGAAAAAAGGCATCCATAACGTAGATTTTATTCGCCCTTCAGACGAAAGCATGATCGACCTTATCTGCGCAAACGCCGATATCGTAGCGAAAGTAACACTAGCACCTGAGCATAACGACCCAGAGCATATTGCGCGATTAAAGGCTGCTGGCATCGTAGTTTCAATTGGCCACACAAATGCAACCTACGCCGAAGCACGTAAAAGCTTTGAAGCAGGCATTACTTTTGCTACACACCTCTTTAATGCAATGACACCAATGGTTGGTCGTGAACCAGGAGTTGTTGGTGCAATTTACGATACTCCTGACGTATATGCTGGCATTATTGCTGATGGTTTTCACGTCGACTACGCAAACATCCGAATTGCTCATAAAATCAAAGGTGAAAAGCTTGTTTTGGTGACGGATGCCACAGCTCCAGCAGGTGCTAACATTGATCACTTTATTTTTGTCGGTAAGAAAGTATATTACCGAGATGGTAAGTGTGTTGATGAAAATGGCACGCTAGGCGGCTCAGCTTTGACAATGATTGAAGCAGTTCAGAATTCAGTTGAGCACGCGGGGATCGCTTTAGACGAAGCTCTACGAATGGCCACGTTATACCCAGCAACAGCAATTGGTGTTGAGGATCGCCTTGGCCGAGTTCGAAAAGGGATGGTTGCAAACCTGACTATTTTCGATCGTGACTTTAAAGTAAAAGCGACGGTTGTTAACGGACAATACGAGCAAAATTAAGCATGAATGGCGGACAGATTGGTAATGTAGATTTAGTAAAACAGCTTAACAGCGCTGCGGTATATAGGCTGATTGATCAGCAAGGTCCTATCTCCCGTATTCAAGTCGCGGACGTGAGTCAGCTCGCGCCTGCTAGTGTTACCAAAATAACCCGCCAACTTTTAGAGCGCGGCCTTATTAAGGAGGTCGCCCAACAAGCTTCAACTGGTGGTCGTCGTGCGATCTCTTTGACTACTGAAGTCAAACCTTTTCATTCGATTGCCGTTCGCTTAGGTCGAGATTACGTACAGTTCAGTTTATACGATTTAGGTGGTACCGCGCTGGCAGAAGATCAGCATGAACTGCACTACACTAACCAAGCAGACTTAATCGCAGGACTCATCGATTTATTAAAAGATTTCGTAAGCCGTTGCGAAGACAAAATTGATCAACTCATCGCTATCGGCATCACTTTACCGGGCCTTGTTAACCCAACAACTGGCGTGGTCGAATACATGCCTAATACCGATATCGATAATCTTGCTCTCGGTGAAATTGTTGGAGAGAAGTTTAATACAGCATGCTTTGTTGGCAACGACGTACGTGGCATGGCGTTGGCTGAGCACTACTTTGGAGCAAGCCAAGACTGCCAGGATTCTATTTTGGTTAGCGTCCACCGCGGTACTGGCGCAGGTATTATCGTTAACGGCCAGGTTTTTCTTGGTTTTAACCGCAACGTCGGTGAAATTGGTCATATCCAAATTGACCCGCTTGGTGAGCAATGCCAATGTGGAAACTTTGGCTGTTTAGAAACCGTAGCTGCAAACCCAGCGATTATTCAACGAGTGAAGCAACTGATTACTCAAGGATACGAATCAAGCTTAACCGACCTTGAAAACATCACAATTGAAGCGGTATGTCAGCACGCAATGAATGGTGATGAACTTGCGAAACAGAGTTTAGTGCGAGTGGGCAACCAGCTAGGTAAAGCGATTGCGATTACGGTTAACTTATTTAATCCACAGAAAATTGTAATTGCTGGCGATATTACTGCAGCACAAGATATTCTTTTCCCTGCAATTCAACGCAACGTAGAGAATCAATCTCTTAAAACTTTCCATAACGACCTCCCTATCGTGGCTTCTCACATTGATAAGCAGCCAACGATGGGCGCATTTGCGATGATTAAACGCGCTATGCTGAACGGAGTTTTGTTACAAAAGTTACTGGAAGACTAAGTTTATACAACCAATTGAGTTACAATCTCGGGCTGTGTTTTCACAGCCCGTTTTTGTATATCAGGAATACAGCTTAACAGTATGGAAATTATTCTAATTACAGCCGCTTTTTTAGCTGGTTTTATTGCGCTTAAATGCAGCCTCCCTCCCCTCGTTGGTTTTCTACTAGCTGGATTTGGCTTGCATGCATTTGGTTACCAAAGCAATGACGTTATCGTCACTCTCGCAGATCTTGGTGTTACTCTTCTTCTGTTTACTATTGGACTCAAACTCGATGTAAAAACCCTGCTGTCCAAAGAAATATGGGGAGGGGCAACCGCCCACAACATACTCTCTACCGCTTTTTTTGCCCTAGCGTTATCCGGCTTAAAACTACTGGGCTTGACTTCGCTAGCCAGTATGGACGGCAGCCAAATCCTGCTTTTAGCTTTTGCACTATCGTTCTCTAGTACCGTTTTTGCCGTAAAAGCATTGCAAGAAAAAGGCGAAATGAACGCGACCTACGGCACACTCGCGATCGGTATCTTGGTTATGCAAGATATTTTTGCCGTAGTATTCCTGACTGCTTCAACCGGAAAAGTCCCAGAATGGTATGCCATCGGTTTGTTCGCACTGCCTTTCCTTCGTCCCCTATTCTATAAGCTGCTCGATAAAGTTGGCCACGGCGAAATGCTGGTGCTATTCGGTATTTTCTTCGCGCTTGTTGTCGGTGCTGGGCTATTCGAGTTGGTCGGGATGAAACCAGACTTGGGCGCGCTAATTTTAGGCATGCTACTCGCAGGTCACCCAAAAGCCTCAGAACTATCCAAGTCATTATTCAATATGAAGGAGCTCTTTTTAGTCTGCTTCTTTTTAAACATTGGTTTATCCGCCTCATTGAGCGTGAATGGCGTCGTTCTCGCCCTGCTATTTATCTTACTGCTACCAATCAAAGGACTCTTGTACTTCGTCACTATTAATCATTTTAAGTTTCGAGTACGTACCTCTTTGCTCGCCTCTTTATCACTATTTAACTACAGTGAGTTTGGTCTTATTGTTGCAGGGTTGGCCTATAAAATGGGCTGGATGCCAAGTGATATGCTTGCTGCGATTGCGGTTGCGGTGTCGGTATCCTTTGTAATTTCCGCGCCACTTAACCGCCTTAGCCATAAAATTTATCAACATTCAGGTAAGTGGCTGCAAGAGACAGCGGTAGAAAAGCTCAATCAACGCGACCAACTCATCAACCCAGGTCATGCCCAAGTATTGATCTTAGGTATGGGGCGTATTGGGACGGGCGCTTATGATGAGCTACGCTCACGCTATGGCAAAATTTCATTGGGTATAGAAATTCGTGAAGACGCTGCACATCATCATCGTTCAGAAGGAAGAAATGTTATTTCTGGTGATGCCACCGACCCGGATTTCTGGGAGCGAATTTTAGATACAGGTCATGTAAAACTGGTTCTGCTTGCAATGCCACATCATCAAGGTAACCAAACAGCACTTGAGCAGCTTAAACGCAGAAAATATAAGGGGCAAATTGCCGCTATCGCCGAATACCCAGATCAATTGGAAGGCTTACTTGAAAATGGCGTTGACGCAGCATTCAATATTTATAGTGAAGCTGGTAGCGGTTTTGCTCGACACGTCTGTAAACAACTTCAGCCTAAATTCACACCAATTAAATAAGCAACAGCACTGATATTTTTCGGAAGGCTTTCTATTGATAGAAAGCCTTTTTTGTATAGTTTTTATACCAAACCTTGATCTCATTCACCAAAACAACGGTTTAGTTAAATATTTTCCATACAACAAGGCCTTTTGTCATTTTTTTAATCACAAAACGTTGCTTTTTTTATTAGTAATGGCAAATTTAAACCATACCGATTAGAAATTGTTTAGTTTAGTAAGGATGTAGTATGTGTTCAGTATTTGGCATTTTAGACATTAAAAGCGATGCAGCCGCATTGCGCCCTATCGCATTAGAGATGTCGAAAAAACTTCGTCACCGTGGCCCAGACTGGTCTGGGATTTACTCTTCAGAGCGTGCTATTTTAGCGCACGAGCGCTTGGCGATTGTTGGTCTAAATAGTGGTGCACAGCCGCTATACAGCCCTGATAAGAAGCTCATCCTTGCCGTCAATGGTGAAATCTACAACCATAAAGAAATTCGTGCTCGTTACGAAGGAAAGTACGAATTTCAAACCGATTCAGACTGTGAAGTCATTCTTGCACTTTACCAAGATATGGGGGCAGATCTCCTTGAAGAACTAAACGGTATTTTCGCTTTTGTTCTCTACGACGAAGAAAAAGATGAGTATTTAGTCGGCCGTGACCATATTGGTATTATCCCTCTTTATCAAGGTCACGATGAGCATGGTAACTACTATGTGGCATCAGAGATGAAGGCTCTTGTTCCAGTATGTAAAACAGTAAGTGAATTCCCTCCTGGTAGCTACTACAGCTCTAAAGATACTGAGCCAACACGTTACTATGTTCGTGACTGGAACGAGTACGCAGCAGTACAAGGTAACAGCACTAGCAAAGAAGAATTGACTGAAGCGCTAGAAGCGGCTGTTAAACGCCAACTAATGACTGACGTGCCTTACGGTGTACTTCTTTCAGGCGGTCTAGATTCTTCTATTACATCTGCGGTAGCAAAACGCTTTGCAGCGATGCGTATTGAAGATGATGAAAAGTCTGAAGCTTGGTGGCCTCAACTGCACTCTTTTGCTGTTGGCCTAGAAGGCGCGCCTGACCTGAAAGCCGCTCGCGAAGTTGCCGACCAAATTGGTACCGTTCACCACGAAATGACGTACACGATTCAAGAAGGTTTGGACGCGATTCGTGACGTGATTTACCACATTGAAACGTATGACGTGACGACTATCCGCGCATCAACACCTATGTTCTTAATGGGTCGTAAGATCAAAGCGATGGGTATCAAGATGGTATTGTCTGGTGAGGGCGCTGACGAAATCTTTGGTGGCTACCTTTACTTCCACAAGGCGCCAAACGCGAAAGAGTTCCACGAGGAGACAGTGCGTAAACTGCTTGCTCTGAACATGTTCGACTGTGCTCGTGCTAACAAGTCGCTGGCAGCATGGGGAGTTGAAGGACGCGTACCTTTCCTAGATAAAGAGTTCATAGATGTAGCAATGCGCTTGAACCCAGCAGACAAGATGTGTGGCAACGGTAAAATGGAGAAACACATCCTTCGTGAGTGCTTCGAGCACTACCTGCCAGAATCGATCGCATGGCGTCAAAAAGAGCAATTCTCTGATGGCGTTGGCTACAGCTGGATCGATACGCTGAAAGAAGTCGCGGAACAGAAAGTGACAGACCAGCAGATGGAAACAGCTCAATATCGATTCCCATACAACACGCCAACGACAAAAGAAGGCTACGTGTACCGTGAAATCTTTGAAGAGTTATTCCCACTTCCATCAGCAGCAGAGTGTGTACCAGGAGGCCCTTCAGTAGCGTGTTCTTCAGCGAAGGCGATTGAATGGGATGAATCGTTCCAAAACTGTGTTGACCCATCAGGTCGTGCAGTACAGACCGTTCACAACGACTCATACTAATTCTCTACGATAAAGATAAGGGTCGGTTCGTCCAACCCTTTTAAAACAGACAGAAAATTAGATACGATCAAAAAGAGGTGCTTTTGCACCTCTTTTTATGTTTGATGGAATTAGGCTATTTTAAATCTAAATCACTATTGTCTATGCTGACAGGCACACGCTTGGTGATCATCTGAACTAGCATAATTGAGCGTTTCTCACCATCTTGTTCTTGGAAGATGGCATCTATGCCCGCAAATTGACCGCTTTTAACTCTAATTTGATCGCCTGGTTTTGGCATACATTCAGAAACGGTATTGTCATTACAACACTTTTCTAGCTGCATCAATTCGAAGACCAAGTCACCTTGAACTTCTTTCGGTTGAGCACCAAAACGCACAAAGTCAACAACACCTCGAGTAGAGCGGACTGAGGTGAAGTTTGGCCCTTGCTCATAATCAAAGTAAGCGAATACGTAACAAGGAAACAGCGGTTCCTCGACTTTTTGTCTTTTACCGCGCAAAATCTTCTCAACTTCTACAGTTGGATAAAAGCACTCTACACCTTGATTTTCAAGGTGTTGTTTCGCCCTAACCTGCTCCCCACGTTTACAATAAAGTAGATACCAACGTTTCATCTTTTTACTAGCCAATTCTATTTTGTTTTTATCCTAGCATTAAGCCAAAGTTGAGTCATTGATATTCAGTTTATCTATAAAAGTATGATTATACATCGCTCGCATTAACGACATTTTTCAGCAACTTACGATAAAGAAGTCCATAGGCAAAAATGGAAATTAAGTTTGTAACACAACCAATACACCATCATATAATCTGCAAATCCAATCAAAAACAGCCACTTAACAAACAAAAATAGTTGAATGGCAAAATTTTATTATTTGTCACTCGTTGAATTGCATTGTATACGTAGAAGTCGTTAAAAAATGTAATAACTATTATTAGAAGAGCTTATGTCAAACCAACATCAATATTTTGGTCATCCGCGTGGCCTGTTCTTATTGTTCGGTACAGAACTGTGGGAACGCTTTTCTTACTACGCAATGCGTGCCATTCTCGTGCTTTACCTTACTGATACAACAATGAATGGCGGCCTTGGCTGGTCAACCAAAGACGCATTAGACCTATACGGCATATACACAGGGCTTGTGTATATCACGCCTCTTATCGGTGGTTACCTAGCAGATAACTATTTAGGTCAACGTCGCTCAATTTTGCTTGGTGGCGCGTTAATGGCCATCGGCCAGTTTACTCTTGCACTTCCTGCTGATGCTTTAGGTATTGGTTCGCTACACAGTTTCTATTTAGGTCTTGGCCTACTTATCACTGGTAACGGTCTCTTTAAGCCAAATATCTCAACCATGGTTGGCGACCTTTATCAAGAAGGTGACAACCGTCGTGACGGCGCATTCACTATCTTTTATATGGGTATCAACTTAGGTGCATTACTTGCCGGCGTCGTTTCTGGCTCTGTGACAACCTCTTACGGTTGGAAAGCTGGCTTTGTTGCCGCTGGTGTGGGTATGCTGGTTAGCCTAGTGATGCAAATGGTACTGGCTCAATCATGGCTTGGTGATATTGGTCGCGAACCAGCGGCGAAACGAGATCTAAACAACAAAAACGCCACCACGAAGCAGCCACTCACCAAAGAAGAAGTGAATCGACTAAAAGTAATTCTGGTCATGAGCTTATTCACTATTGTCTTCTGGGCAGGCTTTGAACAAGCTGGTGGTCTGATGAACATCTACACTCAACAATATACTGATCGCATGATTGGTGGTTTCGAAGTTCCTGCTGCGTGGTTCCAATCACTAAACCCATTTTTCATTATTACTCTAGCGCCAGTTCTGGCTGTCCTTTGGGTAAAATTGGGTAAACGTGAACCTACTTCGCCAGTGAAATTTGCGATGGCACTATTTTTCTTGGCGATTGGTTTCCTTTGTATGGTTGGCGCAGTGCTAGAACAAGGTGGAGATACAACAGTAAAAACATCGATGTTATGGTTGGTCGGCGCTTTCTTCTTCCACACATTAGGCGAGCTGTGTTTATCACCAATTGGTCTTTCATTGGTGACTAAATTAGCACCGCTTCGCTTAGCTTCACTTATGATGGGTGCATGGTTTGGCTGTAATGCGATTGCTAACTATGTTGCGGGCTATGTGGGTTCTCACGTAGGCGAGTTAGGCGCTATGGCTATCTTTAGTGGTATTGCGGTCAGCGCAACCGTAAGTGGCGTAATTTTGCTCCTATTCTCTAATACACTCGTTCGCTGGATGCATGGCGCTGAAAATACGCACAGCACGGCAGAGCAAGTAGAAGAGCAGCAAGTACAAGTTGCTTGATCGCTCAACTAAACGTAGAAAGGGTCGCTATTGCGACCCTTTTTTGTATCTAAAGTTTAGATTGAACTAACTCAACCATCATCTCGATATGAAGTTCACTATCGTTCAAACAAGGGATGTAGGTAAAGTTTTCACCACCTGCTTCAAGGAAAATCTCTTTACACTCTTCCGAGATCTCTTCCAACGTCTCTAAACAATCTGAAGAAAATGCAGGGGTCACAACATTAATATTTTTCACACCCTTTGCAGGAAGTGCCTCTAGGGTCTTATCGGTATAAGGTTGAAGCCACTCTTCTCTCCCAAATCGGGACTGATACGTCATGCCAATTTGTTGTTCGCTTAAACCTAACGCTTTCCCAAGCAAGCGAGTCGTCTCTTCACAATGCTGTGGGTAAACATCACCATTGTCAGCATAGCGTTTTGGAATACCATGATAAGAACACAGCAGGTAATCTCCCTGGCCATTCTTTTGCCAATGTTCACGAACTGAATGCGCTAACGCTTCAATATATTTCGGGTGATTGTAATAATCACGAATAAAGCTAAAGCCTGGCATCACCGGCAGGTTTTTAAATGCTTTAGTGATTCCGTCAGAAACCGCTGCCGTTGTTGTGCCCGAGTATTGCGGATACAAAGGTAAAACAATGACTTCATCAACGCCTTGCGCCAATAGGGCTTCAAAGCCTGATTGTAAACTTGGGTTACCATACGTCATACCAAGCTCTACAGGTATATCAAGCTTTTGTGCTAACTTTTCAGTTTGGCGTTTAGAGTACACCATCAACGGCGAGCCCTCTTCCATCCATACTGATTGATAGAGTTTGGCAACTTTAGGAGCTCGGATAGGAAGGATAACGCCGTGCAATAGTGGACACCAAAGCCATCGAGTCATGTCTACCACTCGGTGATCATGAAGAAACTGACTTAAAAAGCGCTTTACGGCAGGAGCGGTTGGTGCGTCAGGAGTTCCCAGGTTAACTAGGAGTACACCCTGTTTATTATTCTCTTTCATAACATCCTATTCATGGTAAACGGCTTGGTTCATATATTTAAGTAACCTCGAAGTAACGAATAGCCGAGCTGAAGTTAATTAGATATATGTTTACGAGTAAACTAAAAAAGCGACCACTTGGGCCGCTTTCAATATATCAAAATATTAAATTTTTGACTTCAGCAAATTAAGATAGTGCTTTCTCGATATCCGCACTAACTTCAGCTACTTGCTTAGTACCATCAAACTTAAGGTACTTAGTCTTGCCTGCTTCAGCTTCTTTGCCGTAGTAGTTGATTAGCGGCGCAGTTTGCTCGTGGTAAACACCTAGACGAGCACGTACTGTTTCTTCTTTGTCGTCATCACGAACAACAAGATCTTCACCAGTTACATCATCTTTACCTTCCACTTTAGGCGGGTTGTAAACCACGTGGTAAGTACGACCAGAAGGAAGGTGAGCACGACGACCAGCCATACGCTCAACAATTACATCGTCTGCAACGTCAAATTCGATAACGTAGTCTACGTCTACGCCCATTTCTTTTAGGCCGTCAGCTTGAGGGATAGTACGTGGGAAACCATCTAGTAGGAAACCGTTTGCACAGTCTTCTTGAGCGATACGCTCTTTGATAAGACCAAGGATGATTTCATCAGAAACTAGCTGACCAGCGTCAATAACAGCTTTAGCTTGTTTACCAAGCTCTGTACCTGCTTTGATAGCAGCACGAAGCATATCACCAGTAGAGATTTGTGGAATACCGTATTTTTCCATGATGAAGTTTGCTTGTGTGCCTTTACCTGCACCTGGAGCACCTAGAAGAATGATGCGCATGATTTATCCTCTTTAATATTTAAGATTTATACCGAAGCTCACAATAGCTGACCTCTTAGACATCAAACCTGAGAAGCACCTGCAACGATAAGTTTCGGTATAACGTATATAGGCGAGCAAAAATACACGCCTTATTACTCACATTCAAGTCGCAGATTCTATCACAGGTTCTCTGAGCAAAGAGTGTATTAAGACTAAAGAATGTTAACAGTACCCTCTTTCACGCCCTATTGATTATTAACTCAGCACTTGAGATGCAAAATTTTGCGACAACAAACAAAAAGCTCGCGAAATGCGAGCTTTTTGATTTGCAGAGGTTATTACACCTTAGTCAAAAGTTGATTAACGGCTCCTAAGAACTCTGTTGGATCCTCAATAGAGCCTCGCTCCGCTAGCATTGCCTGACCAAGCAGAACTTCAACCCAGCGACCAAACGCTTCTTCATCGGCTTCGTCAGCCATACGCTTAACCAATTTGTGCTCAGGGTTTAGCTCAAAGATGTATTTCACTTCCGGCACAGCTTGACCAGCTGCCGCAAGAAGCTTCGCCATTTGAGTACCCATTTCGTAATCGTCCGTTACCACAACAGCAGGCGTAGATGCGAGTTTGAAGGTCGTACGAACTTCTTTCACACGATCGCCTAGGTAAGACTTCGTGCGCTCTACAACCGACTTGAACTCTTCTTCGGTTTCTTTTTGCTTCTCTTTTTCTGCTTCATCTTCAAACTGACTTAGATCAAGCCCAGCTTTAGTGATTGACTGGAACTGTTTACCATCAAACTCAGTTAAGTAGTTCATCAGCCACTCATCAATGCGGTCGTACATCAAAATAACTTCAATGCCTTTCGCTTTGAACTGTTCTAAGTGAGGGCTGTTTTTCGCAGCTGCATAGCTGTCTGCCGTCAAGTAGTAGATCTTATCTTGACCTTCTTTCATGCGCTCAACGTAAGACGCCAAGCCCACAGTTTGCTCTGAAGAGTCCACTTCAGTTGAAGCAAAGCGCAATAAACCTGCAACTTTCTCTTTGTTTGCAAAGTCCTCCGCAGGGCCCTCTTTCATCACAAGACCAAACTCTTTCCAGAATGATTGGTATTTCTCTTCGTCATTCTTGGCCATACGCTCGAGCATCGTTAGCACGCGCTTAGTACAAGCATTACGTAGAGACTGAGTCACTTTATTGTCTTGTAAGATCTCACGCGATACGTTTAGCGGTAAATCGTTTGAGTCTATTAAACCACGTACGAAGCGTAAGTATGACGGCATAAATTGCTCTGCATCGTCCATAATGAATACGCGCTGTACGTACAGTTTCAAGCCTGATTTGTGGTCGCGGTTCATCATATCCCAAGGTGCTTTCGATGGGATGTATAGTAAGCTCGTGTAGTCGTTTTTACCTTCTACACGGTTATGACTCCAGACCAATGGATCGGCAAAGTCATGTGATACGTGCTTGTAGAACTCTTGATACTCTTCTTCTGAAATATCAGATTTGTTACGCGTCCACAGTGCTTGGGCTTTGTTGATTTGCTCCCACTTTTTCTCATCTGTTTCCTTGCCTTCGTCATCACGAACGACAGTTTGGATTGAAACAGGAATGCCGATGTGATCAGAGTACTTACTGATAACGTCACGTAGACGCCACTCATTCAAAAACTCTTTACCCTCTTCACGCATATGAAGAATGATGTCGGTACCACGTGACTCTTTGGTAATGTTTTCGATGGTGTACTCACCTTCACCCGCTGAGTGCCATTGTACCGCTTCATCAGCGGCTAGACCCGCAGCGCGAGTGCGCACGGTAACGGCGTCAGCAACGATAAATGCCGAGTAGAAACCAACACCAAACTGACCAATAAGCTGAGAGTCTTTGCTCTGCTCTTCAGATAGCTTTGAGAAAAACTCGGCTGTTCCAGATTTTGCGATTGTTCCTAAGTGCTCAATCACATCATCACGGCTCATACCGATACCGTTATCAGAAATGGTTAAGGTATTTGCGCTTTCATCAAACGACAGTTTCACGCAAAGGTCTGCATTACCTTCGTATAGATCTGGGTTAGATAACGCCTGAAAGCGCAGTTTGTCTGATGCATCTGATGCGTTAGAGATCAGCTCGCGCAAAAAGATCTCTTTATTTGAATAAAGAGAATGGATCATTAAATGCAGTAGTTGTTTTACTTCTGATTGAAAACCACGAGTTTCTTTATTTTGAGATACGGTTTCGCTCATGTGTGCTCCATAACATCTAAACTAATTGGCTTTTTCATAGGGACAAGTTTGTGACTTTCCCCTTGAAATCACCTTACCGAGATGTCATTTAACATGTGGCTGACAAATGTAAATTCAAGGTCAATATTGCTAAAAACGGTGTTTTTTTAGAAAATTTTAATTATCCTACCCGTCTAAAAGCATCTAAAATGTCGTGCGCACTCCAAGCGCCCCGGTAATTTTGTGACATAAATCACCATAATTACAACATCATCCATCTAAGAAGAACTAAATGACTAACATTGGCACCAAATTTCTACTTGCTCAAAGGTTCACCTTTGATCCAAATAGTAATTCGCTCGCTGACCAACAAAACGGCAACGACGTTGTACGATTAGGAAGCAACGAAAGCCGTATACTTCTGATGTTGGCAGAGAGACCAAACGAAGTTTTAACCCGTAACGAGCTTCACGAGTTTGTTTGGCGTGAGCAAGGTTTTGAGGTGGATGACTCAAGCCTGACTCAAGCGATTTCTACTCTGCGTAAGATGTTGAAGGATTCAACAAAATCTCCAGAGTTTGTTAAAACGGTACCTAAACGTGGCTACCAACTCATTTGTTCAGTGGAACGCTTGAGCCCATTTTCTACTGACTCTAACACTGACGTTGAAGAAACCGCTTCTGAACACGAAGCGCCAGCAGTGGAGTTAGAAGCGAGCGATACACCACCAACAGAGATAGTGACCGATACTACTGCTGATCTTGAGCCTCAAGTAGAGCCGACTAAAACTCAGCCGAAGCCAGCATCTAACACGATTAACTGGCTACCGCGTATCATTATCTTTTTGTCTCTGCTGCTTCCTGTTTGCGTATTGTTATTCACGAACCCAGCGGAATC
This sequence comes from Vibrio sp. Vb1127, assembly GCF_033338735.1. NCBI lineage: Bacteria > Pseudomonadati > Pseudomonadota > Gammaproteobacteria > Vibrionales > Vibrionaceae > Vibrio > Vibrio sp. Vb1127. The sequence goes on from NZ_JAWOTF010000028.1 coordinate 16,005, forward strand.
CCAATTCCGTCAGATTGGTGAGTATCAAAATGTACCGGTGATGACACCTGTAAATCACCCTCAAATCAACAACTGGTTGCCCTCAATAGAGCAATGCATTGAGCGCTACGTGAAGCACCATGCAGAAGACTCGTTGCCAGTGGAAGTGATTGCCACTGGCGGACAAAATAACCAGCTGATTCTGAACTACATTCATGACAGTAACCACTCTTACGAGAACGTAACACTGCGTATTTTCGCAGGTCAAAACGATCCAACAGACATCTGCAAATAAAGGAGGCCAATATGAAGATTAAATTAGCATCTGCGGTTTTGGCCGTATCCGTTCTTTTCAGTAGTTGGTTGTATTGGGGAAGTGACCTAAAAGTGGAGCAGCTCCTCACAGCAAACGAATGGCAGTCGACCATGGTGACAGTCATTACAGACAGCTTGCCTGACGATACTGTCGGCCCACTACGCCGAGTTAATGTTGAATCAAACGTGAAATATCTCCCTAATGGTGACTATATTCGCGTAGCAAATATAAAACTATTCGCTCAAGGTTCAACCGCAGAATCAACGATAAATATCTCGGAAAAAGGCCGCTGGGAAGTAAGTGACAACTATTTGTTGGTCTCGCCTTCGGAGTTTAAAGATATTTCATCTTCTCAATCAAAAGACTTTTCCGAAGCACAGCTACGTTTGATTACTCAAATTTTTAAGCTAGATGCGGAGCAAAGTCGTCGTATTGACGTCGTGAACGAAAAAACACTCTTGCTCACTAGCTTGAACCACGGTTCTTCGGTACTGTTTAAAAACTAATTTTGATTGGATGATAAGGGGGCAAGACGCCCCCTTTGTTTTGCTTATGGATTGGCTAGATACCACTACTCTCTTTTTCGGTTCACTAATCGCCAACACGCTGGCTTCACTTTCCGGTGGCGGAGCAGGCTTGCTTCAATTCCCTTTACTCATCTTTCTCGGCTTACCGTTCTCCGTTGCGCTAGGCACACATAAGGTGGCTTCGGTCGCTTTAGGCTTAGGCGCAGCAAGCACGCATTTAAGATCAGGCACTATTAAACGGAAAGTCGCGCTCTACCTTATCTTGTCCGGCAGTATTGGCGTGATTTTAGGGGCTAACTTAATTGTACAGATCCCTGATGGTATCGCGGAAAAGATGCTCGGCACGATGATCCTAGCGCTGGGTATCTACTCGCGACTTAAGACATCGCTAGGCCAAGCTGAAGTAATACGCAACCGTCATCCTATTGGTTGGGTTATTGGTGGAATTGGCTTACTGTTTATCGGCATCATTAACGGATCTCTTACCGCAGGCTCTGGTTTGCTCGTGACACTATTTTTGGTGCGCTGGTTTGGTTACGACTACAAACAAGCCGTTGCTTACACCATGATTTGTGTCGGCCTGTTTTGGAATGGCATTGGAGGCATTGCCGTCGTACAGGCAGGGGCGCCTATTCACTGGGCTTGGTTACCTGTTTTATTGTTAAGCTCTTTTCTAGGCGGCAGTTTAGGCGCATGGGCCGCGACTCGATACAGTAACAGAGTGATTAAAGTTGCATTCGAAATTCTCACGTTTGCGGTGGGCATCAAGTTGCTGGTTTAAAAAGATTAAAAGGAAAGTTTCATGGATAAAGCAATCATTGATATTTATTACTGCCGCCAGTGCAACTGGATGTTGCGTTCAACTTGGCTATCGCAAGAATTACTGCATACTTTTAGTGAAGAAATAGAAACAATCAGCTTACACCCAGACACAGGTGGTCGCTTCGAAATTTTCTGTAATGGCCAGCAAATTTGGGAACGGAAAAAAGACAGCGGCTTTCCTGAAGCCAAGGTGCTAAAACAGCGCGTAAGAGACATTATCGACCCAGAACGCGATTTAGGACATTCAGACACAAAATAGGGAGCAATTCGCTCCCTATTTTTTTACTTAGTAAAACCGTTAAATCATGGTTTGTGCTAATACTTCGCCTTCTGGCGTTTTTACCGTTAGCTTATTGTCTTCTAGAGTACCAAAGCTTCTCGGTAAGCCATTACGTGGGAATGTCATCGAGCCTGGGTTGAATATAATGGCTCCATCTTGCATCTCTGCGACGGGAACATGTGTATGACCGTGGGCGATGATATCACCTTCACGTAGTGGCGGCCGTTTTTCAGAGTTGTACAAGTGACCATGAGTCAAAAAGATTCTCTTGCCAGATTCAAGTAGCACCCATGAGTAATCCATCATCATTGGAAACTTCAATAGCATTTGGTCCACTTCACTATCACAGTTGCCACGTACAGAAATAATTTGATCACTGTATTGGTTCAATAAGTCTGCTACCTGTGGAGGGTTGTAGCCTTCCGGAATAGGGTTTCGCGGCCCATGGTTTAGCGTATCTCCTAGCAAAATCAGGTGGTGCGCACCAGAGGCCAGAAATAGCCCAATGGTTTCTTTAGTTGCTGGCAAAGAGCCATGCAGGTCTGAGGCAAAAAATAGTTTCACGACATTGTCTCCTCAAAAAGTATGAGGTCATTCTACGGCATTTTTTTAGCAGCTCAACCTACGACGGTTTGAATACTACTGATAGCGCAATGATTCAATGACCATAGGCAAAACATAGAACCATGCTGCATACGCTGTTCCAACCAACACCAGTATCCAAAACACCATCGACATAAATTTTGATTTGGCTAGATGGTGCAGCGGATCGGGCTCTCCGCATCCTGGACATGCATGAGCGCGTTTTGAGATTTGTTTCTCACACACGGGGCAAGAGACTAAAGGCATGATACAGATTCCTCGACATTAGGCTTAGGGCGCAAAGAATAATGGTGAATTAACACATATGCAACCTAACATATATTAAATATTTTAGTTCTTTGTAACAGTCGCTGACTTGAGAAAAAATTCGTTGATTTTTCATTTATATCAACCTATTACACTTCTTCTCGCACCATACCATTGATGACAATATTGTTATAACTCACCATCCCAATGACCTCGCCACTTTCAATGACCGGCGCTCTGCTTATGCCAAATCGCTCAAACAAACGTGCACAATATTTTACGTTCATATCTGGTTCGACACACAAAGCGGGCTTGGTCATGATTTCATAAATATTTGTGCGCTGAGGAGAACGATTATTCGCCAGCACCTTTTTGGCGATATCATTCATCAACACGATGCCATATTCATCATTATCATCTCGCTTTTTCACCACCAGCGCTTTGACTTGGTATTTTTTCGCTAGCGTTATGCCTTCGTATACGGTCATCAGTCCATCAACCATCACATACGTTGCCGCCATAACATCTCGAACTCTAATTATCGTTTGATCACTCATAATTCATCCTCGACTACTTTGGTCAATGTCTCGACTTGATGCGCGACACCGACTGCATCTTCAATATCGATCTGAATAGCAATCCCCTGTCCCGACTCTCTGTCAAATTCACCAACCTCATTAATGGTTTCTAATATGTGTCGAGCGAGATGTTCCTCGACCACAAACAGCAGCACATCTTTTTGCACTTCTAGCGTTAAACCAAAAAACGTTCGCTTTTGATTTAAACCTTGTCCGCGAGCATTGTTAATCACCGTAGCACCGGTCGCACCAGCATCGCGTGCAGCGTCCAACACCTTGTCTGTTTTGCTGTCTTCCACAAACGCAAGTATCAATTTAAAGCGCATTTTCTTCTTCCTCCGAGACGTTTTTATTCAGCCACTGGGTTATTTGCGCATAGCCCATCACAGAGATCATAGGAAATAGACTGGCAAACGCGATCAAGCCAAAGCCATCAATCATTGGGTTTCTTCCAGGGACGGTCGAAGCGAGCCCTAACCCTAATGCAGTTACAAGTGGGACAGTGACGGTAGAAGTTGTTACGCCTCCAGAATCGTAGGCGAGTGGAACAATAAGCTTAGGAGCGTAAAACGTTTGAATCACAACGACGATGTAACCCGCGATGATGTAATAATGAATGGGATCGCCCACGACAATCCGGTAACTACCTAATGCAATACCAGTTGCCACCCCAAACGCAACGGCTACGCGCAAGCCGTTAATACTGATACTTCCTCCAGAGACTTGGCTTGCTTTTATCGCTACAGCGATTAAAGAAGGCTCTGCAATCGTGGTACTAAAGCCTATAAAAAAGGCGAAGGTGTAAACCCAATAGTAGTCGACCCACATTAAGGCTTTCCCTACAGATACTTTGAACTCTTGTAAAAACTCCGGCGCCGTTAATTGCACAGCCATCGTCTCCCCAAGTGGAAACAACGCCATTTCTAATCCAAGTAAAAAAAGAGCTAGCCCGAAAATCACATAAACGAACCCAAGCAAAACTTTCTTAAGGTTGCTAACAGGACGCCTTAACACGGCTAACTGAAAACCAAAAATAATGCTGGCGATGGGAACGACGTCTCTAACGGTCGATAATAAAGTGTCTAGGAAATGATCAATTGAAATCATGTTACGACCATTCCGTAAACCATCACAAACATCATCGGTAACAGCGAGGCAAAAGCGATTAAACCAAAGCCATCCACCATAGGGTTGCGCCCTTTAATAGAAGACGCTAAACCGACGCCCAGTGCAGTGACCAAAGGTACTGTTATGGTGGACGTGGTTACACCTCCGGAATCGTAAGCGACGCCAATAATGGCTTCAGGTGCAAACCACGTCAGTATTACAACGCCTACATAGCCACCAATGATCATGTAATGAATCGGCCACCCTTTTAAGATACGCAAAACGCCGATAACGATGGCTATCCCCACAGAGAGAGCTACTGTTACTCGAAGTCCTTCTCCGTAATCCTGCATGGACTGCTCTGAGTTAGCGATCATTCCGCCCTCTGCCGCAACTTCTGAGGCTTCTTCCGCTACCGCGGTCAATGCAGGTTCAGCTATCGTGGTGCCAAACCCCAAACAAAACGCAAAGACTAATAACCAAAACACACTGCCTTTTTTTGCAAAGGCTTGAGCCATACTCTCTCCGATAGGAAAAAGACCAAGTTCTAGGCCAAAGATAAAAAAGGTTAATCCTAAAACGACAAGCAACAAGCCAAAAAGAATGGAGACCAGGTTGGGCAGCGGCTCTTGCAAAACGACTAATTGGAAAAAAGTGATAACAATGATGATGGGTAATAAGTCACGAGCACTATTGAGGAGCGCTCGAAAAAGCGCAACAAATGCTTCCATGCCTATCCTCCTTGATTGTGCAAACTGATTACGCTCGTTCCAATGAGCGATAACTTCTAGTCTGGCATAGATTTCACTCTTCTACCGTGAATACACTAGCGCCATCTATAACATTTAGTTACATATTTTCTAATATGTGAAGTTAATAGTATCTCTGCCAGCTTGTCACTATCCCAGAAATAATGGTGTTGAGATGATCAAGCTAAGCACAAAGCGACTATAATGTTCTAATACGTGTACATTCAAAGAGATAACATGAAGATATTACTCACAGGTGGCACTGGGTTTATTGGCTCGGAGTTGCTCAAGCTGCTATCAACTCACCAGGTTATGCTACTTACACGCTCTCCAGAGCGAGCAAAACAACGCCTACAGCATGCTGATCTGGGTAATATCGAATACCTTGACTCGCTCGAGTCGTTCGCCGATCTCAATCACGTTGATGCCGTCATTAATCTTGCAGGTGAGCCTATTGCGGATAAAAGGTGGACCAGCGAGCAAAAAGAAAAAATCTGCAAAAGTCGTTGGAAAATTACCGAACAAATTGTTGAGCTGATCCACGCTAGTACCGAACCTCCCTCTGTTTTTATTAGTGGCTCGGCAGTTGGCTACTATGGTGATCAACAAGACCATCCGTTTGATGAGTGCTTACATGTTAATAGCGACGACTTTCCTCACGAGGTTTGTGCAAAGTGGGAGCAAATAGCCAAGCGCGCAGAGTCGGAACAAACACGGGTTTGTCTACTGAGAACTGGCGTGGTACTCGGCCTTAATGGTGGTGCGTTGGCAAAAATGCTATTACCTTACAAGCTTGGCGTAGGCGGCCCACTCGGGAACGGTAATCAGTACATGCCTTGGATTCACATCCTAGATATGGTCCGCGCCATCATGTACTTGCTTGAAACACCACATGCCCACGGTGCATTCAATATGTGCGCCCCCCATCCTGTGACTAATCGTATATTCAGCGGCACACTAGCTAAAACGCTAAAACGTCCGCATATCTTGTTCACGCCTAAATGGGCGATGGAACTCCTAATGGGAGAATCTTCCTGCTTATTGTTTGATAGCATGAGAGCCAAACCCAAAAAACTCACCGAACTGGGCTTTAAATTTAGCTACTCCAGAATAGAGCCAGCACTCAAGCACTTGCTTCATGACCGGAGCTGATGAATGATGGCTCTAATCAAGGTTTCTGAGTCTTAAATTAAATTATGAAAAAGTCGATTCTTATTACGGGTTGTTCAACCGGCATCGGTTACGTGTGCGCTCACGCCCTACAAAACAAGGGATTTAATGTCATTGCATCTTGTAGGAAAGAACAAGATGTCCAGCGCCTAATTAATGAAGGGCTAACCTGCATCAATCTAGACCTAAATAGCCCCGAAAGCATTTCTTCGGGCGTGAAGCAAGCGCTAGAGTTAGCAGAAGGTAAGCTTTACGCAGTGTTCAATAATGGTGCCTATGGTCAGCCCGGAGCACTGGAAGACTTACCCACCGAGGCTCTTCAAGATCAATTTCAGACCAACTTTTTTGGTTGGCACCAGTTGGTCAGAGAGGTGCTTCCTCATATGCGCCAGCAAGGCGAAGGACGCATCATACAAAACAGCTCTGTTCTTGGTTTTGCCGCAATGAAATACCGTGGTGCCTATAATGCATCAAAATTTGCCTTAGAAGGCTGGACAGATACGCTCAGGCTAGAGCTTGCGGATACGAATATCAAAGTGGCATTGATAGAACCAGGACCGATCGAAACTCAATTTAGAAACAATGCATTACGAGCCTTTGAGAAGTGGGTTGATATTGAATCTAGCCCCCATCGTCATGCTTATGAAGGACAAAGAGAGCGACTCAACAACGACAAGTCTAATAATCGATTTGTTTTACCTGCAGAGTCTTGCATCGCACCAGTTCTTCATGCATTAACTAGCGTTTCACCGAAAATTCGTTATCGAATTACTACACCGACTAAATTATTCGCAGTCTTGAAAAGACTATTACCAACCCGTGCACTTGATAAAATTTTGCGACAGGCTGCATAAAAAAGTTTTGTCGAAATGTAATTTCATCGTAACAATGTGATGTCATTATGAACATGCAGGTTAAAAAAACCTCAACTAAACGAATCAATTTCTACGCAATTCAGCGGGGATTCTTTCGCCCAAAGTGATTGAGTTGCTTAGATTTGGTATCGCCACCCATTACGTTTTGTAGCAATGTTTATACTACTGCGAGGCAACAATGACATTAAATCAGCTTAACTGGCTTAGTGTGGGTGTAGTGTTGACCATGTTCATCCTATTTTGATACCGCACTAACAAATAGCATTAGAATTGCGCTGCTTCGGCAGCGTTTTCTTTTTATCTAACACCTGAGCAGCAATAACCTCACTCTGTTACCTCACGTTTTCTCAAAATAGAATGATTCATTATTGATGGTGAATGTCGCTTGAATTTCACCTAAATCAACTCCATATCTAATATCAACGACAAGACACAAGGCAAGGATACTCTGATGCAATCCCCATTTATCGTTGAGATAACAGAACAGAACTTTCGCGAAACGCTTGAAGGTTCAATGAACACGCCCGTTTTGATCCACTTTTGGGCCAACGCTCAGCCAGAAAGCGCACAGATACTCCCTGAGTTGCAATCTCTTGCTCAACAGTACAACGGTGCATTTACGCTTGCTCTACTAAATTGTGAAGTTCAGCCCGCTTTAGCGTCTCAATTTGGCGTGCAAGTATTGCCAACTATCGCGCTGTTTATAAATGGTCAAGCCGTCGATGGTCTGGGAGGCCCCCAGCCAATTGATGCCATTGCCACCATGCTACAAAAGCATTTGCCAAGCCCAGATGAACAACTATTAAAACAAGTCAGTGAACTTCTTCAGCAAAGTGAGCATGCTCAGGCTTTGAGCATCATCCACACTTTGCCGCCAGAGCTGCAAGAGCGTGGTGATGTGAAACTCGCGATGGCTGATTGTTTGCTAGAAACCAAACAATTTGATATTGCCCAAGAACTACTGAACGCTATCCCTCTCGAATATCAAGATAACTACTACAAGAGCCTAATAGCCAAGCTCGAGCTGCATTTGCAGGCTGCAGATAGCCCTGAGTTACAGCGACTAGAACAAGCATACGCAGCAGACATGGCAAACTTCGAACTCGCTTGTGAATTGGCGGTACAATACAACCAAGTTGGTCGGGATGAAGAAGCGTTGGAACTGCTGTGGAATATTCTTAAAAAAGACTTGGGCGCCCAAGACGGTGACGTGAAGAAGACTTTTATGGATATTCTCAGTGCGCTAGGTCAAGGTAACGCATTAGCAAGCAAATATCGTCGCCAGCTTTACTCAATTTTGTACTAAGCGCCGCATTCTTCTAGGAATAAGACAACAAAGGCCGGGATTTCCGGCCTTTGTCATATAAAAGACCAATAACCTCTCAAAGGTCTCAGAACTTCAATTGTCTATTGTCTATAAATAGGTAAAAATGGATCGAATATTATGCACTTAAGGGAATAACTTATGCCAATTGATTCACTGATCACCATCGGTATTTTCGTCGTTCTTGCTGTCGTTATCTTATCTTCAGCCATTAAAACGGTTCCGCAAGGAAACAACTGGACAGTTGAACGCTTCGGACGCTACACCCACACATTAAAGCCGGGTTTAAACTTGATCATTCCATTCGTTGATAAAGTTGGTCAAAAAGTAAATATGATGGAGCGCGTTCTCGATATTCCTGCGCAAGAGGTCATTTCAAAAGATAACGCTAACGTGGTTATTGACGCTGTCGGATTTGTTCAAGTGATCGATGCTGCCAAAGCGGCTTATGAAGTCAACGACTTAGAACACGCTATTAGAAACTTGACCCTTACCAACATTCGTACCGTTTTAGGTTCAATGGAACTGGACGAAATGCTGAGCCAACGCGACATGATCAACTCTAAGCTGTTGGCGATTGTTGACCAAGCAACAAACCCTTGGGGCGTAAAAGTCACACGAATTGAGATTAAAGATGTCCAGCCACCAGCCGATCTGACCGCTGCAATGAATGCGCAAATGAAAGCCGAGCGTAATAAGCGTGCGGAAATTCTTGAAGCAGAAGGAGTTCGCCAAGCTGAGATATTAAAGGCCGAAGGTCATAAACAATCAGAGATATTAAAAGCTGAAGGTGAAAAGCAGTCTGCTATTCTCCATGCAGAAGCACGTGAGCGTGCCGCGCAAGCAGAAGCAAAAGCGACTTACATGGTTTCCGAAGCCATTGCAAAAGGTGACATGCAAGCCGTCAATTACTTCATTGCACAGGGTTATACCGAAGCGATCAAGAGCATTGGTCAAGCCGAAAATGGTAAAATCATTATGCTTCCATTAGAAGCAACCGGACTAATGGGCTCGGTTGCAGGGATAGCAGAAATGTTTAAACAGCAAGGTAAAGAATAATTTATGGATTTTTTTAGTTTGCTGGAAGGTATCTCTTTCTGGCATTGGCTAGCGTTTGGCTTTGCTCTTTTAGCAGTTGAGCTACTTGGTACCGCAGGGTATTTTCTCTGGCTCGGGGTGTCTGCACTTATCGTTGGAGCAATCATGACCGTTTTGCCAATGAGCTGGCAATTACAATGGCTTTGCTTTGCAAGCTTCAGCTTAATCACCACCTGGCTTTGGTGGCGACGACAATGGTCTAAAGACAAGCAAGAAGACCAAGAAAGAGATCTGAACCAAAAGTACAAGCAGTTAATTGGGCGTACTCTTATCCTTGAAGAAGACTTTTCCGTCGGGCTCAATCGCATCAAGGTAGCCGATACCACATGGTCCGCACAATCGGATCAAGCACTTCCAGCCGGTACCCGCGTAAGAATCACCGATGTTGAAGGTATTATTTTAATCATTGAGCCTGATTCTAATTAATTTATGCCAAAGTAATGGGGCAAATCATGCTCCATTACTTTAATCTAAACAACTGCTTTCATTTCATTACCTTAATTAAAATCGAGAAAAAAATAAGTATTAGTAATATTATTAATACCCTACCTACCATTTCCTATTATTTAATTATTCAACACACGACAATCAATAAGATAGAAATATATCTAGGTAAATTATCGATCTAATTTTATTTTAAAAAATAAAACTTTATTGAATTATTTTTTGATCTTTTTATCCTCGGATACATACTTAACGCATAAGCATTTAAGTTGAGTGCTTTTTATTTGGTAAGTAAGAGGATGTACTATGAATAAGCTTCTCTTTTTAATGTTGTGCGGTATTTTTTCTTTTTCTTCCTTTGCCTACAACAACGGAAACGGCGGTACAACTAATTTGGGACCTATAGTCGAATGTAAGATGCCAAGTGGCGACGTTACGAATATTCCAAGTGAAATGTGTCGATTTAGAGGTGGGGAATGGGAATAGTAAAGAAGTAAGAGCTTAGTTTGATATAAGAGCCCTATTCAACCTTGCCTTTCTGCGTAGTCACGGTTTATACAAGCACGTAGATATTTAAAGTTTATATTAAGGTGATTATTATGAGATTTTTATCTGGTCTATTAGTAATATCTTTTGCCATAATTCCGTTAACCACTAATGCTAATGGTGCATCCGGTGGTCGTACGTTAGGCCCAGAGATAAAGTGTGAGTTGCCAAACGGTAATGTACATATGTTGCCACCGTTATATTGCAAAATATACGACGGCCGAGAAGTGAAATAGAAAAGGAGCCTAGCGGCTCCTTTTATTATCTCATTAAGTATTAGTGGAAGCTGTAAGGGATAAGAACTTGTAGACGTAAGTCTGTTTCATCCGCATCGCCAGCACCTGCGTACTCATCACGTTCTAGGATTGTACCGTGTAAACGAATGGTAGAACCTTTAAGCGCGCCACTTTGTAGTGAGTAAGATACTGTTGCGTTAACTGCGTATTCGCTTTCGTAATCCCAGTCACCTGATGCTCCGCTTGCTGCAGAGTCAGCGCCAGTACCGTAACCAAAGCCTAGGTAGTAGTTCCAGCCGTTACCTTGATTGTAAGATAGACGGTTGTACCATGCTAGCTCACCCGCTTTGTTCCAGTCAGATAGCGCGTCCCACCACTGAGACCAAGTACCATTGTTCATACCATATGTATGAATAGTACGAGGAACGAAGTCCGCACGGTTATCTGTGTCTGTGTAGCGCAACTCAGACATCCAAGCTAGCTTGCCGAAAGATTGATTCAAAGATAGACCAGTGTGGAAACCTAGACCATCGTATTTCACATCATCGTCAACACCGTAGAAATCAAATGCTAGAGTTGTACGGTCACTAACAGTGTACTTCAAGTAAGCCTTGTAAGAAGTGTTGTCAGTTTCGTTGTGGTAGCTAGTTACTTGACCTGCACCCCAGTCAACACCATTTGCATATTGAACGCCAGTAGCTTGACCCAAACCAAGTTGCATAAACAAGCTGTCAGTTAGGTTACCGTTTAGGCCTAGAGAGTGTAGGTAGCTCCATGAAGTGTCAGACCAAAGCGCTGGTGCGTAATCATCTTCGTGAAGCAGCCAAGGTGCTGTAAATTGGTCTGCGCCAAAGTAGCTTAGGTTGAAATCACCAAGTTTAGCGTTTAGTTCGAAACCACGGTAAGTACCAGGTACAAAGCTCCAAACGTTACCGATTGTACCGTTACCACCAGCCTGTAACATACCGAAACGAGCATTAAAGTTTTCGTTTGCTTTGAATTTCAGCGCTGCTTTGTAAACTTTAAGCTGCTGACCATCACCTGCACCCCAGTCTAGGTTGTTACAAGTTGAGATTTCGTTACATAGGTAGCCTTCGTTTGAATTGTAAAGACTATCGTTGTAAAGATCGCCAGAGTAGTAAGCCGCAACATCTGCGCCCACCCAACCATCGTGGTAGCCAGAAGTGAAGTCTAAAATTGCGTTGTAAGAAGAGTAGTTTAGACGACTCCAACGGTCACCATTTTCACCGCCGGGCTTACCTGTTGTACGAGTTCGTGAACGAGTATCAACTATAAATAATGCATTCAGACTTGAGTCTTGCATAAATTCGTTCACTTTCTCTACGTACTCGCCACCTGCTGCACTTTCAGTAGACGCTGTAGCTGGAGCGACAGCAACAACACCAAACATTGCTGCGGTTAACGCTGAAACCTTAAAAAATTTGTCCATGGAAAAACTCCTAAAAATGGATATAGCTGTATTTTTCTATCTCACCTTTAGTTGGCCGCCGAAGGAGAGAAGTAAATTCCTGATCAAACCTCATTATTTCTAATTTGGCTTTTTTTAGTTCCTGCATACACACCGTGTATCCACGTGATTAAGACTAACTTCGCAGCTAAAAACATCCAAATGGAACTTATTTTTTTTCTAAAAAAATATGAGCCACTCCAAAGTTCCATATAACTTATTGATCCAGATCTTATTTTTAACAACAACAACACAACGCAATAAAATGTCACTTAAAATCAAACACTTAAATTTAACTTAAAAGTATCAACTTGAAGTCACTCGCAGACTAAAAAAGCCAAAAAAACCAATAACCCAAGGTTCGATCTTGATCACTGAAAAGAACAAAGGCATCAATTACTCAATAAAAAAACACTTAATTATGAACAAGAAAAAGCCCCGCATGCTTACCATACGGGGCTTTTAGTTATTTTTTAGCTTTTTTGAGAAGACTTAATTCATCAGTTCGAGTAAGTCTTGTTCTGTTTTAATTTCGATACCCAGTTCTTGTGCCTTTGCGAGCTTCGAGCCTGCATTTTCACCAGCAAACAAAATATCGGTTTTCTTAGAAACACTACCCGTCACTTTAGCCCCCAGTGCTTGGAGGGCTTCTTTGGCTTCTGTACGCCCCAGTTGAGAAAGTGTTCCCGTTAATACTACTGTTTTACCTTCTAATGGTAATTCCCCCACCTGCTCAGTAGTATTAATCTCTGGCCAATGAATTCCTTGTTCAAGCAAATCTTTAACCACCGCTTGGTTCTGTTCTTCACTAAAGAAAGTCGTAATATGTTGAGCAACCACAGCACCGATGTCTTGCACTTCAATCAACTGCTCTTCGGTAGCATTTTGGATCGCTCCCAACGTTTTAAAGTGCATTGCTAAGTTTGCTGCGGTTGCCTCGCCAACTTCACGGATCCCCAGTGAATACAAAAACCGAGGTAAAGTTGTTTCTTTAGATTTTTCTAACGCATTCACAATATTCTGCGCAGACTTTGGCCCCATGCGATCTAGTACGGTTAAAATCCCCGCTGATAACTTAAATAAGTCAGCAGGAGTTTTCACCATCTCACGATCAACAAGCTGCTCGATCACTTTATCGCCTAAACCGTCAACGTCTAACGCTTTACGAGAAACAAAGTGCTTTAGCGCTTGTTTGCGTTGGGCTTGGCAAACTAAGCCCCCCATACAACGTGTTACCGCTTCTCCTTCGATCCGCTCAACATGCGAGCCACAAACAGGACACTGAGTTGGGAAAACAATATCTCGAGCTGTTTCTGGTCGACGCTCTTTGATGACAGATACGACTTGCGGAATAACATCGCCAGCACGGCGGATCACAACGTGATCACCAATCTTGACCTGCAGACGTTCTATCTCATCTGCGTTATGAAGCGTCGCATTACTTACCGTTACCCCGCCAACAAATACAGGCTCTAGCTTAGCAACAGGTGTAATCGCACCAGTGCGACCGACTTGGAACTCCACTTCATTCAGTGTCGTCATTTCTTCCTGTGCTGGAAATTTGTAGGCAATCGCCCAACGTGGAGCGCGAGCAACAAACCCCAGACGCTCTTGCACGGCAATATCGTCAATTTTAATAACGACACCATCGATCTCATAAGGGAGGGCATCACGACGCTGCAATATATCTTGGTAGTAAGCTTTTACATCCGCCAAGCTTTCAACTCGCTTAGTTTCCGGACACATTGGCAGTCCCCAAGATTTGATTTGCAAAAAGCGTTCGTAATGACTTGCTGCCAATTCTGCGCCTTGCACCACGCCTACACTGTATGCATAGAAGCTAAGCGGACGAGAAGCCGTAATACGTGAATCCAATTGTCGTAAGCTACCTGCCGCAGCGTTACGTGGATTCACAAAGATTTTCTCGCCTTTCTTCCTTGCTAATTCATTGAGCTTTTCAAACCCAGCTTTCGGCATAAAGACTTCACCACGAACTTCAAGACGATTTGGCCAGTCATTACCCCTGAGTTTTAAAGGAATAGCTTTAATCGTACGCACATTCTCTGTGATGTTTTCACCCGTAGTACCATCGCCTCGAGTGGCCGCCTGAACTAACACGCCATTCTCATATAACAAACTTACGGCGAGTCCATCCAATTTAGGCTCACAACAGTATTCTTTCACACTCTGGCTGCCCACGCGCTCTTGTGCGCGCTTGTGGAAACTATCGAGTTCACTATCATCAAACGCGTTATCAAGCGAAAGCATCGGTACTTCATGTGTCACTTGGCTAAACGCAGAGAGAGGCTGTCCACCGACACGTTGGCTTGGCGAGTCTACGGTTATTAAGTCAGGGTTCTCAGATTCAATATCCAGTAACTCTCGCATTAAACGGTCGTACTCGGCATCAGGGATCTCTGGGTTATCTTCCACGTAGTAACGCACAGCGTGGTAATGCAACGACTCTTTTAGTTCTTCTAGTCGCTGAAGTACTGATTCAGACATAGTAAAGCCCCGTGTATTTTCAATCGGTGAGGTTGGGAAATCCAAGAAAAAGGGCTCCATCCGGAGCCCTATTATTATTTGCTGTTAAGATTATGCGTTAGCGGCATTAAACTCAACTATTTGACGTCGATAAGATGCTAAACGATCTGGCGTCATTAAGTTGCGCTGGTCATCAAGTACGTTACCACCTAAATCATCAGCAATTTGCTGCGCAGTTCGGAGCATTAAGTTGAAGTTCTGTTCAGCCTCGCCATAACAAGGCAATGTCATGAAGAATGAAATACCCTTCGTTGTAAACTCAGCAGGATCAGCATGTTCAAACGTACCAGGGTGCATCATATTAGCGACGCTAAACAGCACTTTGCCGTTACCGGACAAGTCGACATGACGGTGGAAAATATCCATCTCGCCATAAATTAGACCGTTTTGTTGCATACTTTCAAATAAAGCAGTACCAACAAATGGCTCTTCACCAGCACAGTGCACATTCAATACAATCACTTGCATTTCAGGTTCTGGCTTTGGCTCTTCCTTAGGCTCTGCAACGACAGGCTCACTAACCGTTTCGACTTGCTGTTCTTTCTCCGTAATATCAAACGCGGCGGGAATAGCGTCTTCTTCCACAGCGGGCTGGAATGGCTCTTCAGCTACTGTTGCTTGAACAACAGGCTCAACGTCCTCTTCTTTATCTTTTTCTGCAACAAATGAAGGGATGTCATCCGGCTCCTGCTGCGTCTGTTTGACTTCAGATGGGCCACCGAATAACGGGTCAGATTCAAACTTGTTGTCGAAAGAATTCGCCATCCCAAAATCTGGTTCTTTGCGATCTTTGCGAATGATCTCAAAGTCATCTTCAGGAGCGGGAGCGAAGTCTCGTTCTTTCTCAACAAGATCATTTTTGTCTTCTTGGTCAACATCCAGCTTACCAAGTGGCTTGTTACCAAACTTTGCTTTGCCTTCTTTTTTACTGCTCCATAAACCATGAAACAGTAATGCCGCGATGGCTAATGCGCCAACAACAATGAGTACGAATCGCAATTCCTGCATTATTTACTCTCAATATACTTGTTTTTACTACTCGCAGTTCCTTGAGCAGCAACCCAAGTGCAATAAATCTGAATGATACGTTTACTTTACCAAAACTATATGTAGATTTAGAACAACTTAATGCAAGAAGTTCCGTTTTTTGTTGTGATTCTTGCCACGATTCCACTTAACAAGACGTCATTTGTCAGGGCATTGAAAGAAAAGTCCTCACAGGTACAATGAGTTTTCATTTACACGAAGCCAAAATAGACATGAAGCAAAACAATCAGCAGAGAACCGGGTTCGGTTATTTTCTATACGGGATACAATTGGCACTTGCCCCTAAAATCAGGCGCTTTGTCATCTTACCTCTACTTGCAAATATCTTGCTTGTAGGTGGTGCCATCTTCTATCTATTTTCAAACCTTAATATATGGATAGAAGGCTGGATTGGACAGCTGCCTGAGTTTTTATCCTGGTTAACTTACATTCTTTGGCCTTTACTCGCTCTGACGATACTCGCTACTTTCTCCTATTTTTTCAGCACGCTCGCGAACTTTATCGCCGCGCCATTCAATGGCCTCTTGGCTGAAAAAGTGGAAGAGTACTTAACGGGACAAAAAGTAAATGATGATGGTTTCACCGCCGTCCTGAAAGATGTTCCTCGCGTTTTAGCTCGTGAGTGGAGAAAGCTCCTTTACATTTTACCTAAAGCAATAGGCCTATTCCTGTTATTGCTCATCCCTGCCCTTGGACAAACAGTAGGCCCATTTTTATGGTTTATCTTTACCGCCTGGATGCTCGCGATTCAATATTGTGACTACCCGTTTGATAACCATAAAATCCCATTTAACGACATGCGTTACAAATTGAAACAAAAGCAAGGTAAGGCCTATGGCTTTGGGGTATTGGTGTCTGTGTTTACGACGATCCCAATTTTGAACCTCATTGTCATGCCTGTAGCAATATGTGGTGCAACCGCTATGTGGGTCGCGGAGTTTAAGCACCAACGATAGTCGATTAGAGATTAAGGAAAGGGATCAGCGCCAGCTTTTCCCTTTTCTTTTATCAAGTTCTGGGCCAACCTAATAAGATATAACTTTTTAATCCTTTTCCCTTTTTTTCATACCGCATATTCTTCTATCCATATTCACACAACGTGTAATGAAGGAACATCACTATGAGCAAAATCTACGAAGATAACTCTCTTACTATTGGTAATACACCTCTCGTTCGTCTAAACAAAGTAAGTAAAGGCAAAGTTCTCGCGAAAATTGAAGCGCGTAACCCTAGCTTCAGTGTTAAGTGCCGTATCGGTGCAAACATGATTTGGGAAGCAGAGAAAGCGGGCCTTCTTAAGCCAGGTGTAGAGCTTGTAGAACCTACCAGTGGCAACACAGGTGTTGCTCTAGCATTCGTAGCGGCTGCTCGCGGTTACAAGCTAACATTGACCATGCCTGAATCAATGAGCCTAGAACGCCGTAAGCTACTAAAAGCACTAGGCGCGAACCTTGAGCTGACTGAAGCGGCGAAAGGCATGAAAGGGGCGATTGCTAAAGCAGAAGAAATCGTAGCAAGCAACCCTGAGAAGTACCTACTTCTTCAACAATTTGACAACCCAGCGAACCCAGAAATCCACGAAAAGACTACGGGCCCTGAGATTTGGGAAGCGACAGACGGTGAAATCGACGTATTCGTTGCTGGTGTTGGTACGGGCGGTACTATCACAGGTACAAGCCGTTACATCAAAGGTGAAAAAGGCAAAGCCATCACTTCTGTTGCAGTTGAGCCAGCAGAGTCTCCGGTTATTGCACAAGCACTTGCTGGCGAAGAAATCCAACCTGCCCCACACAAAATTCAAGGTATCGGTGCTGGTTTCATCCCTGGTAACCTCGATTTAGACATTATTGACCGTGTTGAGCAAGTTACCTCAGAAGAAGCGATTGAGATGGCTCGTCGCCTAATGGAAGAGGAAGGTATCCTAGCTGGTATCTCATCTGGCGCAGCGGTTGTTGCAGCGAACCGACTTGCGGAACTACCTGAATTTGAAGGAAAAACAATTGTAAGTGTCTTGCCAAGTTCCGGTGAGCGTTACCTAAGTACAGCACTCTTTGCAGGTATCTTTACCGAAAAAGAGAACCAACAATAATATGTGTTCAAATCAATTTTTAGTTTAAAAAAGCCCCGTTTAGGGGCTTTTTTGTTGATCCCTGCCCTACCTTTGGTAATATCAGGGTGTTTTATTTCTAGCTTCAAAATAAAGAAGCAGAACACAAAAAGGTTTCAAAGTGATTACGCACGCAAACAGTTGCGTAGTTACCAAACTTTTGACTAGTATCAGAACTGACGCGCTTTGAACTCTTCCCGTGCTAGCGCACAAGATGTAAAGCAGTTAAGCTAAAATCTGGTCACAAACTAACAAAAAAATACATTTATTGGGGTATATCACATGTACGAGAAGCAAGTAGAAATCACAGCAGAAAACGGCCTTCACACTCGTCCAGCTGCACAGTTTGTTAAAGAAGCAAAAGCATTCGACGCAGACATCACTGTGACTTCTAACGGTAAAAGCGCTAGCGCTAAGAGCCTGTTCAAACTACAAACACTAGGCCTAGTAAAAGGTACTCAAGTTACTATTTCTGCTGAAGGCCCACAAGCTCAGCAAGCAGTTGACCACCTAGTTGCTCTAATGGACCAACTACACTAATCCGGTCTCCTACTCCAGAAGCCATTTTGTGAAAGCAAAATGGCTTCGTTGGAAATAGGCTCAAAACTAAGCTAAAACTATTCGTTAGCGCACCCATTATTCTCCCGTTTTATAAAGTTGACCAAACTTAAGGTAAGGCTATGATTTCAGGCATCCTAGCATCTCCTGGTATTGCAATCGGTAAAGCACTACTACTTCAAGAAGATGAAATTGTCCTAAACACAAACACTATTTCTGACGATCAAGTAGAAGCTGAAGTTCAGCGTTTCTTTGACGCTCGTAACAAATCTGCAGCTCAGCTAGAAACTATCAAGCAAAAAGCGCTTGAAACGTTTGGCGAAGAAAAAGAAGCGATCTTTGAAGGTCACATCATGCTTCTTGAAGACGAAGAGCTAGAAGAGGAAATCCTAGCACTTATCAAAAACGACAAGATGACTGCTGATC
Organism: Vibrio sp. Vb1127; assembly: GCF_033338735.1. NCBI lineage: Bacteria > Pseudomonadati > Pseudomonadota > Gammaproteobacteria > Vibrionales > Vibrionaceae > Vibrio > Vibrio sp. Vb1127. Next base: position 35,055 of record NZ_JAWOTF010000028.1, read on the forward strand.
ACGCTATCCACTCAGTGATCGAAGAGCAAGCATGTGCTCTTGAGTCTCTAGACGACGAATACTTAAAAGAGCGTGCAACTGACATCCGCGATATCGGTTCTCGTTTTGTTAAGAACGCACTAGGCATCAACATTGTTTCGCTTAGCGATATCAACGAAGAAGTAATTCTTGTTGCTTATGACCTAACGCCATCTGAAACTGCACAAATCAACCTAGACTACGTGCTTGGTTTTGCTTGTGATATCGGCGGTCGTACTTCTCACACTTCAATCATGGCTCGCTCACTTGAGCTTCCAGCTATCGTTGGTACTAACGACATCACGAAGAAAGTTAAGAATGGCGACATGCTGATTCTTGACGCAATGAACAACAAGATTGTTGTTAACCCATCAGAAGCTGAGCTAGAAGAAGCGAAAGCGGTTAAAGCAGCATTCCTAGCTGAAAAAGAAGAGCTAGCGAAACTGAAAGACCTACACGCAGAAACGACTGACGGTCACCGTGTAGAAGTTTGCGGTAACATCGGTACAGTGAAAGACTGTGACGGTATCCTTCGTAACGGCGGTGAAGGTGTTGGTCTGTACCGTACTGAATTCCTATTTATGGACCGTACTGCGCTACCAACTGAAGAAGAACAGTACCAAGCGTACAAAGAAGTTGCGGAAGCAATGAACGGTCAAGCTGTGATCATCCGTACTATGGATATCGGCGGCGATAAAGATCTCCCATACATGGATCTTCCAAAAGAGATGAACCCATTCCTAGGCTGGCGCGCTGTACGTATCAGTCTAGATCGTCGTGAGATCCTTCGTGATCAGCTACGTGGCATTCTACGTGCTTCTGCACACGGCAAACTGCGTATCATGTTCCCAATGATCATCTCTGTCGAAGAAATCCGTGAGCTTAAGAAAGCGATCGAAGAGTACAAAGAAGAGCTACGCGCTGAAGGCCACGCGTTCGACGAAAACATCGAAATCGGTGTAATGGTTGAGACTCCAGCTGCAGCAGCTATCGCGCACCACCTAGCGAAGGAAGTTGCTTTCTTCTCTATCGGTACAAACGACCTAACTCAGTACACGCTAGCGGTTGACCGTGGTAACGAGATGATTTCTCACCTATACAACCCACTATCACCAGCTGTACTTACTGTGATTAAGCAAGTTATCGACGCTTCTCACGCAGAAGGTAAATGGACTGGTATGTGTGGTGAACTTGCAGGTGACGAGCGTGCAACACTTCTACTTCTAGGTATGGGTCTGGACGAGTTCTCAATGAGCGGCATTTCAATCCCTAAAGTGAAGAAAGTAGTTCGTAACTCTAACTTCGCAGAAGTGAAAGCAATGGCTGAAGAAGCCCTTTCTCTACCGACAGCAGAAGAAATCGAAGCCGTGGTAGAAAAGTTTATTGCTGAGAAAGCTCAGTAATCGGTAGTACCAAGTAATTCAATACTTAATGGCCATTAGACGGCGAAAAAAGTCGTCTAATGAGCTATATTGGTATACTATAATTCGACAGAATAAAACCAAACCTTAGGAGCATGACACAATGGGTCTGTTTGACAAACTTAAGAAGCTTGTATCTGATGACAGCGCTGACGCTGGTGCTATCGAAATCATCGCGCCACTTTCTGGTGAGATTGTAAACATCGAAGACGTGCCAGATGTTGTTTTCGCTGAGAAAATCGTTGGTGACGGTATTGCTATCAAGCCAGCAGGCAACAAAATGGTAGCTCCTGTAAACGGTACTATCGGTAAGATCTTCGAAACTAACCATGCGTTCTCTATCGAGTCTGACGACGGTGTTGAGCTTTTCGTTCACTTCGGTATCGACACAGTTGAACTAAAAGGCGAAGGCTTCACGCGTATCGCTGAAGAAGGTCAAACTGTTAAAGCTGGCGACACTGTAATTGAATTCGATCTAGCTCTTCTAGAAGAGAAAGCGAAGTCAACGCTAACTCCAGTTGTTATCTCTAACATGGACGAAATCAAAGAGCTAAACAAGCTTTCTGGTTCTGTAACTGTTGGTGAAACTCCAGTTCTACGTGTAACTAAGTAATTTTTACTTAATCGAACACGAAAAAAACGCTGCCAATGGCAGCGTTTTTTATTATCTGACTTTTTTCTGAGCGATGGGCATCGCTGAAACCCGCTCAGCTAAGTAATCCAAGTGCCGAACTCGGCCTTTGCTTTGCCTGAGCCAATAACGCAGTTGTCGCATCTTGGAGCACTTGAGAACGCACCATTTCCGTAGATTCTCTTGCGAAGTCTGTATCTCTTATTCGACTCTTGGATTCTGTAACACTCCGATTCACAGTATTTAAGTTATCCATCGAGCCGTTTACACGGTTCTGAAAGCTGCCAATTTCACTTCGGTGCGAATCAACGTACTTAATTGCTGCATCAATCACCCCAATTGAAAGCTGCGCCTTACCTGCCGTCGACATATCGATGTCATCAATTGTGACTAATTGACCAGCGCTCACATCAAGCTCATCCGCTAAACTCCCTTCGAGAACCACACCCTCTGGCGCCTTCATCGTAGAAGCGAAGAATTGCAGTTCATTGTTTTCCGTTACTGAAGCATTCACTATCGATTGTTGAGCATTGATGTAAGTGGCGACCTGTTCTATACGGTCACCCAATTTGAGTCCAATGGATTCCGTTTGGGTTTGCCCTTTACTGTCTTGGTATTCGACTTTGAGAGTTTGGTTATCTCCAGTGACTCGCCAATCTTTATCGACCGCATCACCAACATAATGCTGCCCTCCCATCTCTGGGATGTGGCTACGCATGTTACGTAACGTCAAAGAGATTGAATTAGCGTTCGCGCCAATATGGAAACTTTGTGAACCGTAAGATCCATCAAACAGGTTTTTATCCGCAAATGTTGTCGTAATCGCGACACGATCAAGCTCATCTTGCAGCGCTACGACCTCATATTGAATACTTTGCCGATCACTTGAGTCATAACTGCCGTTTGCTGCTTGAAGCCCCAGAGAGCGTAAGCGTTGCAATATGTCACTGCTTTCGTGCAATGCTCCCTCCGCTGTTTGAGCAACAGAAAAAGCGTCGTGTGCATTTCTTAAGGCGACATCAAGCCCTCTCGTTTGTACATGGAGAGTATTCGATATCTGTAAACCTGCCGCATCATCGCTCGCCGAGTTGATTCGAAACCCCGAAGTTAGGTTGCGTTGTGACTCAACATTTTGCGCAGCTGCTTGACTCAGGTGTCTCTGCGCCACCATCGCAGAAACATTGGAATTTAAAGAGATCATCTAATCGATATGAATGCCTTATCGAACATACTGTCAGGACACATCTGAATCGTTATAGCCAATAAGCAAAAAGCCAGGGATGAGCCTGGCTTTGGTTTCTTGCTTTGTTAAATTGATTAACCTAGCAGACTTAGCGCTGAGTTAGGCGCTTGTTTCGCTTGCGCAAGGATTGAGCTTGACGCTTGCGATAGAATTTGTGATTTGGTCATTGCCGTCGTTTCTTTCGCGAAATCTGTATCTTTGATACGGCTCTTCGACGCATTCACGTTCTCGTTAATGTTGTCCAAGTTGCTGATTGCGTGGTTGAAACGGTTCTGGAATGCACCTAGCTCTGCGCGGTGGCTGTCTACGTATTTCAGTGCCGCATCGATGATAGCAACAGATTCTTGTGCGCCACCAACTGAGGTTACGTCGATAGTATCTACTGTTACTTTTTTGCCTTCGCCTAAGCCTAGTTCACCAGATAGACCGCCTGAAAACTCGACCTCGCCCTCAACTTTGTTGTTGCCAGCGAAGATTTGCAGTTTACCGTCTTGGTCTACTGAGGCTTTCACTAGGTCAGTTTGGCCGTTAATGTAAGTCGCAAGCTCTTCGATATCGTCACCCGCCTTTGCGCTGATGTTGATTTCTTGCTCTTGGCCGTAGCTGTCCGTTAGGTTGATTTTTAGGTCGTTCTTACCTTCAGC
>NZ_JAWOTF010000029.1:0-38281 GCF_033338735.1 Vibrio sp. Vb1127
TGATACCGAGGTATCTAATTGGATTATCATCAACGAGTGCCCACACAGATTGATAGGTCTATATTGTTAAAGAGCTTGCTTTGCGAGAAGCTTTTCTCTCAAAGCGGAGGTGCATTCTAGCGATTTAATTGACAGTGTCAAACACTTTTTCAATTTTATTTTCGTAGAAGCTTTTTACCTCTCCGACTCTGCTGAAGCCTTATCGCGTCTGCCGTGTCGGTGGATGCGCATTATAGGGAACTCAGATCCGTTCGCAACCCTTTTTTGAAAAAAAATGGAAAAAAATGACTGTTCGATGACTATTTCATCAAAAAAGCAAAAAAGAGGGTAAAAAACCCTCTTTTTCTGCCTTAAAAGCCGTATTTAAATGAATGCGTACGCGTCTGCGAACATACGTTCGCTCTTCGCTTTCTTGTTCTGAGTGAACTGTTCACGTGCTGCGCCAGCCATTTCAAAACGACCTGCAATATAGATATCGTAGTTTTCTAAGCTTTCGAAATCTTCAGCTACAGCTTGTAGCACGTTACCAACTTTACCTTGCCAGTCTGCAGGAGCTTCTTCTACTACTGGCACAAAGTGAACATTGGCAAACTTGTCGGCAATCTCGACCAGTTCGTCTTTAGCATAAAGCTGGCAGTTATCGCGCGCCCCCCAATATAAATAGATAGGATTGGTTTTATTCTGCGCTACGCAGTGATCCAGAATCGAGCGAACGTAACTGAAGCCTGTACCACCAGCAATTAATAATAATGGGCGTTCGCTTTCTTCTTGAACCCAAGCATCGCCATGTGGCGCATCAATTTCAATCTGACCATCAGTTTCAAGCGCCGCTTGCATTGCTTCGACAACTTCTTGTGCATAAGCGTTGTGTTCCGCCGCACCGATGTGCAGTTCAAGTTCACCTTCATGACGACAAGGGCTGCTTGCGATAGAGAAAGGACGTTTGTCTTTTTCACCCATCACCACCATTAGGTACTGACCCGCTTTAAAAGGCACTGGTGATTCTGGATGAAGAAGGATTTGGTAAGTATTACAAGCTAACGGCTGAATAGACTTTACTTTACATTGGATGGTCATGGTGTTCCTCTCGCTTACTCGTCAAAAGTAAGCACTAAATTACTTTCTGTATAGGCTTGGCAAGGGAATATCCAACCTTGCTGTTGCTCTTTTTCGGTTAGCATCGGTTCGAGGTGATAGCTCACCTCGCCCGTTAGCTTTTTACACATGCACATGGCGCAAGCGCCAACTTGGCAACGGTGCGGGAAGCGAATATTGTTGTTGAGCGCAGCTTCCAACACCGTCTCCCCTTCTTTTACTTGGAACGTAACGTCCATTGGTAGAAGGTGGACTTGATGACTCATAGAATACCTAACTGGTCCCAAATCTCATCGACTTTAGCCACAAGTTTAGGATCTTTTTTGATAGGCGTACCCCACTCGCGCGTGACTTCAGATTCGAACTTGTTGGTCGCATCCAGTCCTAATTGGGATGAACTCTCAGTCTTACCAAGCACTTGAATCGTGTCTCTATCTGGGTCCATTCGAGTTGTCACCGCCCAAATGATGTCATTCCAATCTCGTGCATTAACGTCATCGTCGCACAAAATGATGAATTTGTTATCCGTGTACTGAGCAAAGAAGCCCCATAGATGTTCCATCAATTCTTGGGATTGACCAGCTTGGTCTTTCTTCATAGTCACGACAGCAAATTGGTTGTTTGCTGTAACTGGAAGATAGACGTCAACAATCTCAGGGCGTTGCTGTTTCAACTCATTTAGTTCTGCTTCGGTAATCGCTTTGCTGTCTCGCTCAGTGACCTCGGTTCGCGTCGCCAGCTCGGCATCCCATTTAATGGTCGCATCCAAGCCCATTTTGGAGCCAAGCCCAACCACTGGTGAAGCAAAGTCGAGCGAGTCGATTGGCGTGTTATCTATCATCAAGGTATCACGTACAGGATCCATATGCTCTGACATGGCTTTCACGACATCATTCCAATCTCGTGCGTTTACCGATTCATCGCACACAATAACAAACTTGGTATACATGAATTGACGTAAGAAAGACCACACGCCCATCATTACGCGCTTGGCATGTCCTGGGTACTGCTTCTTCATGGTGACGACGGCCATTCGGTACGAACAACCTTCTGGCGGAAGATAGAAGTCTTCAATCTCTGGGAATTGCTTTTGCAGAATAGGCACAAACACTTCGTTTAATGCCACACCCAATACAGCTGGTTCATCTGGCGGACGACCTGTGTAGGTGCTGTGATAAATAGGGTCTTTACGCATAGTAATGTGCGTAATAGTAAATACGTGGTGCTTTTCTTTTTCGTTATAGTAGCCAGTATGGTCACCGTAAGGACCTTCATCAGCAAACTCGTTCGGGTCGATATAACCTTCCATCACGATTTCCGCGCTCGCTGGCACTTCCAAATCGTTGCTGACTGACTTCACGACTTCCGTTTTGCTTCCACGTAGCAAACCTGCAAATGCGTATTCCGATAGCGTATCTGGCACTGGTGTTACTGCGCCAAGAATGGTTGCTGGGTCTGCACCAAACGCGACCGAAACTGGGAAAGGTTTACCTGGGTTGGTTTCCATCCAATCGCGCAGATCAAGCGCACCACCACGATGGGCTAACCAACGCATGATGATTTTGTTCTTGGCAATTTTCTGCTGACGGTAAATGCCTAGGTTCTGACGTTTCTTATTTGGACCTTTGGTTACGGTTAAGCCCCAAGTAAGCAGCGGCGCTACATCTTCTGCCCAGCAGCTCATTACCGGAATTTTATCCAAGTCGACTTCATCACCTTGCCAAACAATGTCTTGGCATGGTGCTTTACGTAAACGCTTAGCCGGCATGTTCAATACTTGTTTGAACACAGGCAGTTTTTCTAAAGCGTCTTTGAAGCCTTTTGGTGGCTCAGGTTCTTTTAAATAAGCCAGCAGCTTACCGACTTCTCTTAATTCTTTAACATCTTCACGTCCCATACCGATTGCGACACGCTCTGGTGTACCAAACAGGTTAGTCAAAACAGGTACGTCGTAGCCGATTGGGTTCTCAAACAACAGCGCAGGTCCACCAGCACGCAAGGTGCGGTCGCTGATTTCTGTCATTTCATAAGCGGGATCGACAGGGTGAGTGATGCGTTTAAGTCGACCTTTCTGTTCTAGGTGGTCGATAAATTCGCGTAAATCCTTAAAACTCATAGGCCTTCATGCTGGCTGATTAAACTGTCCGCAGTATAACAAATAGGAGGACGCTAAGATCCTCCTATTTTGTGTGGGTATGTGAGCAAGATTACTTTAATACTTGTTCAATCTGCCGAGTCTTTATCTGATGGTTCGAAGATACTAACTCTTCCAACCAGATTTGATGCCCTTGTTGAGCAAGCTCTCGAGCAACCATGGTTGCTTCTTCTGATAACGCCATTTTTCTAACTAGAAACTGCTTTACTTGCGGAGATAGAGGGTTAGATTTTGTAAGTAGACTAATAGCTTCTGGCTTGAGTGATGGGTTAACTGTGGCATTCATCAATTGCTGAATGGAAAAAACGTCTCCAACCGCAGCTAAACGCTCAAGTTCGGACTGGCTGTTGTAATCGGCTTTCATCCGCCAGAGTAAGTTGTACACTTCCTCATCCTGACTAACTTGTGCCAACCTGACTATCACGGCCGTCGATGGTAACCAACTGGTCACATTTGCTTTGGTTAACTGGGTCGTTAATGCAGCAAGCGCATTGGGTGATAAGCTGTCTAACTCTCGAATCAAAAGCGCTTCACGCGCTTGAGCTTGTTGAGATGGCCCTGTAAGCCATTGCTTTAAGTTAAGCTCTCTTCGTTCAGCTTGTAAGACAAAGTCCAAGGTACTTTGGTCTTGTTTCCAGCGCTTAATCAAGCGACTCGCAATAACGGGAAAGTTAAAAGCGGGTACACTAAATTCATACCCATCACCTCGCTCTAACACTTGATAAGTCGGGGTCATACGGATCTGGGACTCAACAAACAGAGCCATTCGAGGCGTGAGAATCACATCTTGCTTTTCAAGCTTTTCCAATAATTGAAAGCGCACCACCTCTTGTTGAGGCAAAGCAAGTCGATCAAGGGCAAATTTAAGCGAGTCGACTTCATCTCTGACAGCGTAATCAAGCAGTTCAGAGACTTTAGTCTGTATTTGAGTATCCTGAAGCCACTGTTCTACTACAGACTCATGCATTTCCTTGGCAGATAATGTCGCAGGTAGAGTGATAAGTGACAAGCTCAGGAGTAATGACGACAACATTCCTTGTTGCATGTTAACCTCCCGATAACATTTCCTTCATTCTGATACTTCTATCGGGAGAAAGCAATAAAAAAGCCACCGATATACGGTGGCTTTTCGCAGAATGATTATTTGAGACTATTGACGACGCATCGCATCGAAGAACTCATCGTTGGTCTTCGTCATCGCTAGCTTGTCGATTAGGAATTCCATTGCGTCGATTTCGCCCATTGGGTGAACGATCTTACGCAGAATCCACATCTTCTGTAGTTCGTCAGTCTTCGTCAGTAGCTCTTCACGACGTGTACCTGAGCGGTTAAAGTCAATCGCAGGGAATACACGCTTCTCAGCAATCTTACGGTTCAAGTGCAGTTCCATGTTACCTGTACCCTTGAACTCTTCGTAGATAACTTCATCCATTTTAGAACCAGTATCTACTAGTGCCGTTGCGATGATAGTTAGGCTGCCGCCTTCTTCTACGTTACGTGCAGCACCGAAGAAACGCTTAGGACGATGTAATGCGTTTGCATCCACACCACCAGTTAGTACTTTACCTGATGAAGGCACTACGGTGTTGTAAGCACGAGCTAGACGAGTGATAGAGTCAAGCAAGATAACCACGTCTTTCTTATGTTCAACAAGACGTTTTGCTTTCTCGATCACCATTTCCGCTACTTGTACGTGACGAGATGCTGGCTCATCGAAAGTCGACGCAACCACTTCACCTTTAACTAGGCGCTGCATCTCAGTTACTTCTTCTGGACGTTCGTCGATAAGAAGAACCATCAACTCACACTCTGGGTGGTTGTACGCGATGCTTTGCGCGATGTTTTGCAGAAGCATTGTTTTACCCGCTTTAGGCGGAGCAACAATCAGACCACGTTGACCTTTACCGATTGGCGATGCCAAGTCTAAAACACGTGCTGTAATGTCTTCTGTTGAACCGTTACCACGCTCCATAACCATGCGCTCATTCGCATGTAGAGGAGTAAGGTTTTCAAATAGGATCTTGTTACGGGCGTTGTCTGGTTTATCGTCGTTAACGGTATTGACTTTTAGAAGGGCAAAGTAACGTTCACCGTCTTTTGGTGGACGAATTTTACCAGCGATAGAGTCACCAGTACGTAGGTTAAAGCGACGAATCTGACTTGGTGATACGTAGATATCGTCCGGACCCGCAAGGTATGAACTATCTGCACTGCGTAGGAAACCAAAGCCGTCTTGCAGAATTTCCAGAACCCCATCGCCAAAGATGTCTTCGCCGCCTTTCGCGTGCGCTTTTAAAATCGCGAAGATGATGTCTTGTTTTCTTAAGCGAGCTAGGTTCTCTAATCCTAAGCTTTCGCCCAGTTTTACAAGGTCAGACACAGGTCTGTTCTTCAGTTCGGTAAGGTTCATGGTGGTGGATTCTTGTTTAGTCAAAATAAGATCTGTTTTCTAGTTAAGATGGATTTGGTCTCAGGATCGACCAAGAAGAGAAATTTGTTCAATTAACGCGCGATAAGTTAGCACTAATTAGTATTCTAGTCCAGAGTTAGAAAAACAAAACCGTGCATTGTAACTTTGCACGGTTTTATCTGTAATCACTTGGTGATTATAAGTTTGCGTCTAGGAACTCTTTTAGTTGAGTTTTAGACAGAGCACCTACTTTCGTTGCCGCTACGTTACCATCTTTAAATAGTAATAGCGTTGGAATGCCGCGAATACCAAACTTAGGTGGTGTACCTGCGTTATGGTCGATGTTTAGTTTACCGATAGTGAGTTTGCCTTCGTACTCGTCTGCGATTTCGTCCAAAATAGGAGCGATCATTTTACAAGGACCACACCATTCTGCCCAAAAATCCACTAGAACCGGGCCTGCAGCGTTGATTACATCGTTTTCAAAACCGTCATCAGTTAGCTGCAAAATCTTATCACTCATCTTCCACTCCAATGTGTTTTTCGAAACTGGTTGGATGATAACCAGTAATTAGATGCCCTATTGGAATGTATTTACTTTCGTATTGCAAGCTTTAGCTGATATTCTATAGCCATGAAAAAGACGCATATCACAGAGCAAAAGTTCGCCGATTTGGGCTTAAAGCCCCAAGTTATTGAAGGATTGGACAAAAAAGGGTTCGAATTTTGTACCCCTATCCAAGCCTTGGCGTTGCCGGTCCTGCTCACCGGCCAAGACATCGCAGGCCAGGCCCAAACGGGTACTGGTAAAACGCTCGCGTTTCTTACTGCTACGTTCAACCACCTTCTGACGACTCCGGAACATGAAGGTCGTAAGCCTACACAGCCACGCGCAATTATTATGGCGCCTACACGTGAGCTCGCTATTCAGATTTACAATGATGCAGAATCATTAACTGAAAGCACAGGTCTAAAAACCGCTCTAGCTTACGGTGGTGAAAGCTACGACAAGCAACTTGCGAAACTGCAAGACGGCGTAGATATTCTGATCGGAACAACAGGCCGTATCATCGATTTCTACAAACAGCGCGTATTTAACCTCAACAATATTCAAGCTGTTGTTCTGGACGAAGCCGACCGCATGTTCGATCTTGGCTTTATTAAAGACATTCGCTTCTTGTTCCGTCGTATGCCTGAGCCAAAAGAGCGTTTGAACATGCTGTTCTCAGCAACGCTGTCTTACCGCGTTCAAGAACTGGCATTCGAACACATGAATACTCCTGAGCATGTCGTTGTCGAACCAGAACAAAAAACTGGCCACCGTATCCAGGAAGAGCTTTTCTATCCTTCGAATGAAGACAAAATGGCGCTGCTTCAAACACTAATTGAAGAAGAGTGGCCAGATCGCGCTATCATTTTTGCCAATACCAAGCATAAGTGTGAATCGGTTTGGGGACATTTGGCTGCCGATGGACACCGTGTAGGCCTTCTTACTGGCGATGTACCGCAGAAGAAGCGTGAGAAGATTCTTGAGCAATTCACCAAAGGTGATGTCGACATCTTAGTTGCAACTGACGTTGCAGCGCGTGGCCTGCATATTCCTCAGGTAACGCACGTTTTCAACTACGACCTTCCTGACGACTGTGAAGATTATGTTCACCGTATTGGCCGTACTGGTCGCGCTGGTGCGAGCGGCCATTCGATCAGTTTTGCTTGTGAAGAGTACGCGGTTAACCTACCAGCAATCGAAGAATACATTGAGCATACAATCCCAGTTTCAGAGTACGATTCGTCGGCACTGATTCAAGATCTACCGGCTCCGATTCGTATGCGTGCACCACGCAACCAACAGCGCCGCACGAATACTGGCGGTACCCGTTCTGGTTCTGGTAACCGTAAGCCGCAGGGACGTCGTCCACGCCAACCGCGTCAATCGGCACCAAAACAATCGTAATAGGAAACTGAGTTCGTTTATGAGTCAAGCAGGATCATCACCGCTATATGCCGCCATCGACCTCGGGTCGAACAGTTTTCACATGCTCGTTGTGCGTCACATCGATGGCAGCGTTCAAACAATGGCTAAAATTAAGCGCAAAGTTCGTCTAGCAGCGGGCTTAGATGAACATAATTCTCTTAGTATGGAAGCTATGCAGCGAGGATGGGACTGCTTAAGTCTATTTGCGGAACGCTTGCAGGACATTCCTAAACAAAACATTCGCATCGTCGGTACTGCAACATTACGTACCGCGACCAATGTAGATGTGTTTTTAGAAAAGGCTAACCAAATTCTAGGCCAGCCTATCGAAGTGATTACTGGTGAAGAAGAAGCTGCCACTATCTATAAAGGTGTCGCTCACACCTCTGGCGGTAGTGGTCGTCGCCTTGTAGTCGATATCGGTGGAGCAAGTACCGAACTGATTATCGGTGAAGGTTTCGAAGCCAAAGCACTGACCAGCTTAAAAATGGGCTGCGTGACTTGGCTTGAAAACTTCTTTAAAGATCGCCAATTGAATGCTCGTAACTTTGACGCGGCAATTGAAGGAGCGAAACAGACCATTCAGCCGATTTTAGAACGTTATACAGAAATTGGTTGGGATGTGTGTGTTGGTGCATCAGGCACTGTTCAGGCATTGCAAGAGATAATGCTGGCGCAAGGCATGGACGAAGTAATCACTCACTCCAAACTCAAGCGTCTACAGAAGCAAGCCATGTTGGCCGACCATTTAGAAGAGCTCGATATTGAAGGCTTAACACTTGAGCGGGCATTAGTGTTCCCTAGTGGCCTCTCTATTTTGATTGCCGTTTTTGAATTGCTTGAAATCGATGCTATGACACTCGCTGGCGGCGCACTACGCGAAGGCTTAGTGTATGAGATGGTTGAAGAGCTTCGCCAAGAAGACATTCGTGCCCGCACTATCGCTAGCGTACAAAATCGCTATCAGCTCGATCACCAATACGGCGAACAAGTCGCTACTCTGGCACACACGCTTTTACAGCAAGCTGGGGGCGATGAGTGGATTACAGAGCCTCAGGGCAAGATATTACTCGAGACCGCCGCAAAACTGCATGAAATTGGCTTAACTATCGATTTCAAAAAAGGCGGAGAGCATAGTGCTTACTTGCTACAGAATTTGGATCTGCCTGGTTACACGCGCGCACAGAAGTTCTTTATTGGTGAAGTGGCTCGTCGCTATCGCGAACAGCTCACTTCTTTACCTGAGCAGCATGCATTATCAGGCTCAAGTGCCAAACGAGTATTGAGACTGTTGCGTCTTGCGGTTCTACTCAGCCATCGTCGCAATCCTGATCTAGAGCCAAATGTGACTCTAACAGTTGAAGGCGACAATCTAACGTTACACATTGATGCGCAATGGCTAGAGAAAAACCCACTGACTGCGGCTGAGTTGGAAATTGAATCCAACCGTCAGACAGACATCGGCTGGCCATTAAATATCGTAGCAAAATAAGCGAATATCACTGCCTTACAATACTAAAGCCCAGGCGTTCGCTTGGGCTTTTTTGCATCTACTTCCCCTACAAAACGTGCTGCCCAGCAAAAATCTCAGCTTCTCCGCTCTACATCGAAAAACAGCCATGCTTTATTGATAAACACAATTTAGCCAACCAAGATGCACCATCATGAAAACCGTTTTAATGACTGGCTTAACTGGCACCCTCGCCCCAAAAGTCGCTCATCAGTTTCACCTACGCGGCTGGAACATATTGGAGTGGAATCACCACCAAATCCCGCCGGATGATCTACAGCAAAGTGAACAATTTTGGCAGCAACACCACATCAATGCGGTGTGCCATATGGCGATGGGAAGTGAAGAGTGGGCAGCGTGGCTTGGTGAGCAATGCAAACGCCATAATATTCCTTACCTCTTTGTCAGCACAGCAATGGTATTTGATGCCACAAAAAACGGGCCTTATGGCATCTTTGAAGAAAGAAACACCCAAGATGATTACGGCAAATACAAAGTTCGTTGTGAAGATGCAATCTGGCAAGCAAATCCAGATGCGATGGTTGCTCGAATTGGTTGGCAGCTCCATCACCAAGCAGAAGGCAATAACATGTTGGCGCATCTCGACCGCCAACATGAAGAGTACGGCGTTATTACCGCTAGCACAGCTTGGTATCCCGCGACTTCTCATATGGACGATACTGCACTCGCCTTTTTGCAGCTTATTGAGCGGAACGAAGCCGGTTTATACCATCTTGATAGCAACTTAAAGGATAAGTGGAATTTCTACGAACTCGTTTGTGCACTCAAACAGCATTACAACAAGCCATGGCAAGTGCTGCCAAGCAATGACTATCACCATGACCAACGTCTAACCGATGAACGAATTGCCTTGCCGCCATTGAGTGAACGTTTCAACAAACCAGAGCAAATCAAACAAGCTGGCATCATAGGAATCAACTGGGGACGCACGCACATTCCCCACTATCGAAACAATGGTGTATCGGTCACAACGTTATGCGCCAACCAAATAGAACCGCTTCAGCAAGCGTGCAGTGAGGAAGCAATCCTAAAGGCAGAAACGAACATCAGCGCACTCAAACAACTCGATGTCGTGACCATCGCGACACCTGCGCATACTCATGCAGAGATCATAAAGACGTTAGGTTCAACCAAGCTGATTTGTGAAAAGCCATTGGTGGGATTGAATTCCGACATCACTCACTGGCAGCAACCGAACTCCAACCTATTGGTTAATTACGCCTTTGCTCAGCTAGAGACCGCCAAGACGATAGAGAAATGGCTCACCTCGCAAACCCAACCTTGTGTGGTCAATCTAATCACCCAAGTTAACCTACCGGGCACCTTCACACTCAAAGAGTGGTTTCTTGAAACAGCCAGTCACCCTATTTCTTGGTTGCTGCACTGCTTCGGAGACTACTCTCAGTCAACACTGATTGAGGAAAACGGCCAACTGATCGTTGAGCTGCAATGTGGCGACCACCAGCTAAGATTTGTATTTGAATTAACCGGTGAGCCGGGCATCGAGCACATTTTAACGATTCAATCCAACCAGACCTTAACCAGTAAAGGCTACTACCGTGTCGGCGAAAAATGGCGTTTCGAGCCCATTCTCGTTAATGGCAACGCGATAAATGATGGAGAGTACAGCGAATCTGATTGCTGGCAGGACGCCAATCAACGCAGTGTCGGTTTGATGCTGGCGATGTTCAATCAAAGCATCAGTTGGGAGAACGGCCTGCAACTTGGCGCCTTCGATGCGCAAAAAGCCATTTTGATTGAGAAGATGCTCCGGTAGCCATTTCACCAACTAGCTTCCTCTACGTTCCGTAACTTCGATAAAAAGGTCTCACTCGGGACCTTTTTTATTACTCCATTTTTACCTTTGTACAGCTTAGGGAGCTTTTGGACACCCATGATCTAATTACTCCCCATGCTGTACAAAACCCTCTAACCCCAAGTAAACAGGCACAAAAAAGCCGCTTGATTTGAGCAAGCGGCTTTCGGGGTTCCCACTGATATTAAGACTGAACGCTTGTGGTCACCTTAAAGTCAGGGTTCACCGCAGTCAGCTTCTTAATTAGGTAATTCAGTAGTACGCCATACATAGGAACGAACAAACCAAGACTAATAATCAGTTTGAAGCCGTAATCCACCAGCGCGATTTCCGTCCAATGCTCAGCCATAAATGGATCTGGGCTTTGGTAGAACGCAATGGCGAAGAAAGCGATGGTATCAAGTGCATTACCGAAAAGCGTTGAACACGTTGGTGCCACCCACCATTGCTTCATTTGACGTAGGCGGTTGAACACGTGCACATCCATGATCTGACCAAGTAAGTACGCCATGAAACTAGCAATCGCGATACGAGCAACGAATAAGTTAAATTCCCCTAGGTGACCAAAACCTTGGAATTGACCTTCGAAGAACACCACCGATAAGAAGTAAGACACTGCCAAAGCAGGCAACATCACTAAGAAGATGATCTTACGTGCCAACTGAGCACCGAAAATACGTACAGTTAAGTCAGTCGCTAAGAAGATAAATGGGAAAGTGAATGCACCCCAAGTGGTATGGAAACCGAAGATAGTAAACGGTAGCTGAACTAGGTAATTGCTAGATGCAATAATGACTAGGTGGAATAGAACCAGATAGATAAGGGCGTTGCGCTGCTGCGCAGGGGTAAAGTTACTCATGCGATACCTTTTTAGTTTGGTTTGGGGGTGAGGGAACCCAAATCGAGTCACTGAATAAAGTGGCTCTTACCAACAATGTAAAATGAAAAATAAACTGGCTTGGCTCATTCTGAGCGAAGCGGTGGGCGATTATACATTAACCACTTTTCGCCGCAAGTCGTCTGTTTTGCGCAAACGTTTGAGCATAAAAAAGGGTGTTTCATGTGAAACACCCTTTCTAAAAAATTCTATTTTTAGAAGCCGCGTTGGAACAACCCTGCAAGATAATCCAACTCTTCCCTGCTCTCTTCAATCGCTAACGCTTCAAACCAAATCGCTTCGCTGTAATGCTCTGCTTTCATAAACAGTCGGCAACCTTCAAAGTCAATCAACCAAGAGTGAATGTCCGCATCCCACTGTTTTTCCACCACAGCAGCAGAAAGCAGTCCAACTAAACGCTCACCTAAAGCAGGAAAGCTATCAAGGTCAAAGCTCGGCGCGGTAATGATTAAGCGCCCTTCTTGTGCCATGTAATCCGCTAAGCCAAATTCCTTTTGCATCTTGGTTCCTTATCCGTGGTGAGTAATGTGTTCTTGAATCAAATCGAGGAATGGGTCGGCGTACTTCTCTAGTTTGCGCTGACCAACGCCACTCACTGCCAGCATTTCGCCGTAAGACGTTGGCAAGATCTCCGCCATATCAATCAGAGTCGCGTCACTAAAGACCACGTATGGTGGCAAACCATCTTCATCAGCAATCGATTTACGCAGCTTGCGTAACTTAGCAAACAGCTTCTTGTCGTAGTTCTTACTGGTCAGTTTTTCCGACTTCGCCGCACGTGCTGCGGTGTCTAAACGTGGAACCGCTAACTCCAGAGTCACATCGCCACGCAACAACGGACGCGCCTCTTCGGTAAGTTGCAGCGTTGAGTTACGCGTGATGTTTTGGAACAGCAGCCCTTTGTGGATTAACTGACGGAAAATACTCACCCAGTAATCGTGGCTATGATCGCGCCCTATCGCGTAAGTAGAAATCTTATCGTGCCCATTTTCACGTACACGAATGTTTTGCATGCCACGTAGCACTTCTACCACGTAGCCCATACCAAAGCTCTGATTAACACGGTACACACAAGACAACGCCTTACGCGCTTCTTCCGTGGCATCAAAGTGTTTCGGTGGATCTAAGCAAATATCGCAGTTGCCACATGGCTTCTCACGATACTCACCAAAGTAATTCAATAGCACCTGACGACGACAGGTTTGCGCCTCAGCAAAGGCACTCATCGCATTCAGTTTGTGGGTTTCCACCTGCTTCTGTGGACCATCGTCTTTCTCATCCAACATACGACGCAGCCAACTGATGTCCGCCGGGTCATACAACATCATCGCTTCGGCAGGCAAACCATCACGCCCTGCACGACCCGTTTCCTGATAGTAAGACTCGATATTGCGCGGGATATCAAAGTGAACCACAAAACGCACGTTTGGTTTGTTGATGCCCATACCGAATGCCACGGTCGCCACCACGATCTGGATATCATCGCGTTGG
The DNA here is from genome assembly GCF_033338735.1 of Vibrio sp. Vb1127. Lineage (NCBI taxonomy): Bacteria > Pseudomonadati > Pseudomonadota > Gammaproteobacteria > Vibrionales > Vibrionaceae > Vibrio > Vibrio sp. Vb1127. The sequence goes on from NZ_JAWOTF010000029.1 coordinate 13,372, forward strand.
AAAGCTTCTTGAACGTAAGCGCGCTCATCGGCATCCATACCTGCGTGATAACCAGCAGCACGAATGTGGTTGTTGCACAGCTTCTCGGTCACCATCTCAACTTTCTTACGGCTACCACAATAGATGATGCCGCAATTCCCCTTTTGGGTTTCAAGATAACGAACGATTTGCGAAACCGGCTTGTGCTTCTCAACTAAGTTGTAGCGAATGTTGGGACGGTCGAAGCTGCCTAGGTAAACCTCTGGATTATTCAGTTGCAGGCGTTCAAGAATATCTCGGCGCGTTGCGTCATCTGCTGTCGCCGTCAGCGCCATAAATGGCACATGGGAAAACTGCTGCTTAAGCTGACCAAGCGCGGCGTATTCTGGCCGAAAATCGTGTCCCCACTGGGAAATACAGTGCGCTTCATCGACAGCAATCATCGATAGCGGCAAGTTTTCCAAGCGCTCAATGAAATCACGCATCAATACGCGTTCTGGTGAGACGTACACCAACTTAAGATGACCAGTGTGCATGCGGTTATATACGCTGAGCAGTTCTTCACGAGGCATGGTCGAGTTAATGCATTCAGCCGCTACACCGTTGGCTTTAAGCTGGTCCACTTGGTCTTTCATCAGCGAGATAAGCGGAGAAATCACCAAAGTAATACCAGAGCGAACCAAAGCAGGGATTTGATAACACAGCGACTTACCGCCACCAGTAGGCAGGATAACTAAGCTGTCGCGACCTTCTACCGCAGCATCAATCACCAACTGCTGACCATCACGGAACTCTTGGTAACCAAACACATCCTCCAACACACGTTGAGGCGTTACAGGCGAATCAGATTGTTCGGCTAACAAGGTCGAGGTCATGAAAAGTCTCAGATTGGGTCTTAAAAAAGAGGTGCTTATGCATACCACTGGCACACAAAGTGAGGGCACATTGTAATGGGGTTTCATGGTGAATAAAACCGCAAATTGTTAGGTGTTTCGCATCACGACTCGTATACTGATTTTCTGCTCTATAAAACACACAATTAGGTGACACTTCATGACACCAGAAGACGAACAACAACGCGCGCGGCAAGGCATCTTGCTAGCGATTGGCGCGTATACCATGTGGGGCATTGCGCCGATGTACTTTAAGTCCATCGCACAAGTATCTCCTTTGGAAATTCTCAGCCACCGAGTGATATGGTCTTTCTTTTTGCTTGCTGCACTCCTCCATTTTGGCCGTCACTGGCGCTCGGCTTACCACATCGCGAAAGACAAAACGAAAATCGCTTACCTGATCGCAAGTTCCATTTTAATTGGCGGCAATTGGTTGATTTTCATTTGGGCGGTAAACTCGAATCATATGCTCGACGCCAGCTTAGGTTATTACATTAACCCACTGATCAACGTCTTACTCGGGATGGTATTTTTGGGAGAGAGACTGCGTAAATTACAGTGGTTCGCGGTTGTATTGGCAGGTTGTGGCGTACTCGTTCAACTGATTGTATTTGGCTCCGTACCTGTTGTTGCGATGGCGTTAGCAATGAGCTTCGGCTTTTATGGCTTATTAAGAAAGAAAGTCAGTGTCGATGCAAAAACTGGCTTGTTTATCGAGACATTACTTCTACTGCCAGTGGCCGCTGTTTATTTGCTTTTTATTGCCGATACACCAACCTCAAATATGCTTACGAATCCACTTACGTTAAATAGTTTGTTGATCGCGGCTGGGGTTATAACAACCCTACCACTGCTGTGCTTTACGGGTGCAGCAACAAGACTCAAATTATCGACTTTGGGCTTTTTCCAATATATAGGCCCAAGCTTAATGTTTTTACTTGCAGTATTGATGTATGGCGAACCCTTTACCATGGATAAAGCGATCACTTTCGTCTTTATTTGGGGAGCACTAGTCGTGTTTAGCTTTGATGGATTACGTAATAACCGTCGCTCACGCCGAATCGTTCAGCCACAGTGATCGTTTTTTACAAGACAAGTTAGAAATTGCCAGATAAGCTTGGTCATAATGTGACCAAGCTTTTTTATTTAATGGAACATATTCAGTACTACGCAACCGACCATGACAACTTGAGTCTAATAGAGGCGAAATACCAGAAATTTGCTTTTCAAAGGCATTACCATCTGGATTTTCATCTCGGCCTGATCACGCATGGTGCGCAGAAGTTCCAATACCAAGGTAACAGCCACCAAGTTGGTCACGGGCAAATTGTGATTATGCCGCCGGATGAGCTGCACGACGGGCAATCTAAGCTCGAGAGTGGCTACGAAGTAAATGTGTTTGCGATCGAACCTCATCTATTGAGCGATCTGGCTGATCTTAAGCAAAACGGTCAAATAATACACTTCAACGAACTGATCATCTCGGATCCGCAGATATTTTCACAACTTAGTAACTTACACGGGCTGCTTCGTCGTGAAAACCTCAGCCAACTCACCAAAGATTGCCTTCCTTTTGAAGGATTTAACCAACTTTTTGATCGCTACGGATCGCTTGAGCGACAAAAAGTGGTGCCGCTAGGAAACCAATCGCTTGGGACGTTAAAAGATTATCTAATGGCTAACCTTGACCAAGCGGTGCGTTTGGATTCACTTTCAGAGCTGTGCCAACTGAGCCCAACTCAGTTCCAGCGCCACTTTAAAGCGCAAACTGGCATGACGCCTTATGCATGGTTCGCACGCCTGCGCCTTGAACAAGGCATGAAGTTACTGCAAGCTGGTCAATGTGGTACCGACGTCGCTCATCAAATCGGTTTCTATGATCAAGCGCATTTCAGCAAAGCGTTTAAACAGACCTACGGCGTTTCCCCTTCTCAAGTGGCTCGTTAATTTCATTTACCGAGAAAGCTGTCAGTTTTTTACAAGCGCCACAGGTGACTTACCACGACAATAGCCGCATTGGTTAAATTTGAGATGTGTTATGAATGAATCCACCATATTGCTGACACTCGCCAGCATTCACTTTATTGCCCTAATGAGTCCAGGTCCGGACTTTGCGCTGGTCGTACAAAATGCGACGCGTCATGGTCGTCAAACTGGCTTGTACATTGCGTTGGGATTGTCCGTCGGTATTTTGCTGCACTCTTTGTTCAGCCTGACAGGTGTGAGTTTTGTCGTCCACCAGCACCCAGTGCTGTATTCCGTGGTACAACTGCTCGGTGGTAGTTACCTGCTCTACTTAGGAATTGGCGCATTGCGTGCCGTGATCTCGATGATCCAAAACCCACTGACGGATCAACCTAAGAAGCAAAATAACCTAGTGATCAGCAATAAGCGTCAAGCGTTTGCTAAAGGGTTTGCGACCAACATTCTTAACCCAAAAGCCCTGGTGTTCTTTGTCAGTTTGATGTCGAGTTTAGTCCCAGCAGGTATGTCGATTACTGGCAAAGGTATTGCACTGGTCATCCTGTTTGGCTTGTCGCTATTCTGGTTCTCTAGCCTTGCATGGATGCTGTCGACACAGCGCTTACAGCGTAAATTGCAACAAGCGGGTATCTACATCGACGGTCTATGCGGCGTGGTATTTACTCTAGTGGGCGGCAGTATTCTATACCAAACTATCAATACTTTTATCGGATAAAGTACTGATTTAAAAGCGTAGCACAATCGACATTTCTAAGATTGCTGACTCGACGTGACTCTCCATAACTGCCAAGCTCAAAGCACAAAACTGGCAACATGGAGAGTCATCATGCATTGGACGTTCAACCGACTCGTGACCACGGGTCTTTTTCTTACTTCCCCACTAATCTTATCTACCTCAGTCTTTGCTAACCAAGCAGCAGATGCGGTTGCGCCGGAGCACAGTACTGGCTTCGAGCAAAAGCAATTGATCAAAGCGAAAGATTATATGGTTACCGCTGCTAACCCAATTGCAACCCAAGCTGGTGCGGATGTTATTGCCCAAGGTGGTAATGCTATTGATGCTATGGTTGCCGTGCAGCTGATGCTGGGCTTGGTAGAACCGCAATCATCAGGCATTGGTGGTGGCGCCTTCTTAGTGTATTGGGACAGTGAGAAACAAAAACTGACTACGTATGATGGACGCGAAACCGCACCGCTCGCCGCAACGCCGAAACTCTTCCTAGATGACAAAGGACAACCACTGCAATTTTACGATGCGGTTGTCGGTGGGCGTTCCGTTGCCACTCCTGGTACAGTGAAACTGCTGTGGGACACGCACCAGAAATACGGCAAGTTGGAATGGAAGAAGATAATCCAACCCGTGATTACCTTGGCTGAGCAAGGTTTCGAAGTCAGTCCTCGCCTCGCGAGTCTGATTGAGAAAGATGCTAAGCGCCTATCACGCTTCCCTGCGACTAAGGCTTACTTCTTCAATCCAGACGGCTCACCAAAAGCCGAAGGCACGTTGTTGAAGAACCCTGAATACGCGCAAACTCTGACGGCAATTGCAGAGCAAGGGGCAAAAGCTTTCTATCAAGGCGATATCGCCACAGACATCATCAAGACCGTACAAAATGCACCGGGCAATCCTGGCGTATTGGCACAACCTGACTTTGATGCGTTCCAAATCAAGCAACGTGAACCGGTTTGTGCGGCTTACCAAAGCTATGACATCTGCGGCATGGGACCACCTAGCTCTGGCGCATTGACGGTTGGACAGATTCTCGCGATCACCGAGCAATACGATCTTAAAGGTTGGGGAGCCGAAAGCGCGAAATCATGGCAAGTGATCGCCGATGCATCGCGCCTTGCGTTCGCGGATCGTGGTAAATACATGGCTGACCAAGATTATGTGCCAATGCCAACCGAAGGCTTGCTTGATAAAGATTATCTCAAACAACGTGCTGAGCTCATTCAAGTCGGTAAAGCCTTGAGTAAGGCTGAAGCCGGTAATCCTCCTTGGTCGCACGCCATGAACTTAAGCATGGACCAATCGATCGAGCTGCCTTCCACTAGCCATTTCAATATCGTCGATAAGCAAGGCAATGTGGTTTCAATGACAACAACCATCGAGAACGCCTTTGGCTCACGCTTGATGGTACGCGGCTTCTTGCTCAATAACGAACTGACCGATTTCTCTTTCCGCACGCATCAAGATGGTGTGCCAATCGCAAACCGATTAGAACCGGGCAAACGCCCACGTTCATCTATGGCACCAACCATTATGATGAAGGATGACAAGCCTTACATGGCAATTGGCTCACCGGGTGGCAGCCGCATTATTGGTTACGTCGCACAAGCCATTATCGCCCACACGCAATGGGATATGGACATCCAAAGCGCGATTAATCAGCCACGATTGCTGAACCGTTTTGGCACCTTAGATATTGAGCAAGGTACCGCCGCAGAGGGCTTACAGCCTGCTCTGGAGAAGATGGGCTTTAAAACCGATGTTCGGGATTTGAACTCTGGTCTGCATGCGATACGCATAACAAAAGACGGTCTTGAAGGCGCTGCGGATCCAAGACGTGAAGGTGCCGCTATCGGGCAGTAAGAGTCTTTCGCTCGACCCCTTGTGCGAGATCTCTCACAAAGGGTTGAGCAAACCTCTCTTTTTTAATGGTAAAACCGTACAACAAAGAGCATAAGTCATTGAATTTAATATTTATGTATCTTTTTTGAACGCTAAGAGAGTGAAAAAATGTGAGATTAGCCCGTTGTTGGAAATCGTTAAACACGTAATATTAAACCTGTCGGAAGGATGCTGACACGGAACAGGAAACACCACGGACTTGGTGAACTTCAGGAAGAAGAAACGGTTATTCAGGATGAATAGTCGGGCATGGATTGCAAAATTGGACATTGAACGGAATCAATAGTGACTAGGATGGTTGCTACTAAGGACGGGAAATGGACACCTCTGGACGAGGCAAGGATTTGAACATCAGGATGATGTCAGGGACACCGCTCAGGGAACAAGTGATGAGAGCTAACGAGGATAGTTAGCAGACCAGGATAAGGTCATTAAGGACACCGCTAGGAAGGCGACGTAAGGATTAAGCTGACGGATTCAGCACACTATCATGGATTAGATGCATGGAGCACTCTTAGTAGCCGGATTGCTGCGAGTAAGACTATAACCCCGATGGGCGCAAGCCCTCGGGGTTTTTCTTTGCCTAAAGTTTTTCTCATCTGCACCGTTAAATCGCGCTTTCGAACTCCATTTATCATTCCATTTTTTCCTGCGTTAGCGACACCAAAACTGCACAAACAAAAAGAGCCGCCGAAGCAGCTCTTAAGTTGATGATACCAATCACAGTAAATAAGTGATCAGAAATAGCGTAGGGAAAATGCTTGAGAACAAGGCGCAATTTTTCGATAAGTAGTTATTCTACAATCAAAAATTGCAACGCAGTTATCGAGTATTTTAACAAGCTAGAATGACCAGTTATTCACTACGATTGGTATGAGTTTTGGTCAAGCCTTACAGTTTCTCTAGTCGTGCGTAAGCAGTTACCAACCATTTGATGCCTTCACCGTTAAAGGCAATCTGTACACGGCTCTGTGGACCACTGCCTTCGAAGTTGATGATGGTGCCTTCACCAAACTTTGGATGCATCACACGAGAACCTAGCGTAAAGCCGGTTTCATTAAAGCTCTCTTTCACAACAGTTTGGCTAAATCGACCACTGCTTGAAGGACGGCTAACTTGCGCCTTCATTCGTACTTCATCTAAACAAGTTTCTGGCAGTTCACGGATAAAGCGAGACGGTTTATGGTATTTATCCTGACCGTACAAACGACGCATTTCAGCATAAGTGATGTACAGTTTCTGCATCGCACGGGTCATGCCTACGTAACACAGACGGCGTTCTTCTTCTAAGCGCCCTGCTTCTTCTGCCGACATTTGGCTTGGGAACATGCCTTCTTCCACACCGACCATAAACACCAATGGAAACTCTAGACCTTTCGCACTGTGTAATGTCATGAGCTGAACCGCATCTTCAAATTCGTCCGCTTGTCCTTCGCCCGCTTCTAGTGCTGCGTGGGTTAGGAATGCCGTCAGCAGTGACATGTCTTCGGCTTCTTCTGGTTTCTCGAATTGGCGAGTTGCGGTCACCAATTCCTCCAAGTTCTCAATACGTGCCTTAGACTTTTCGCCCTTCTCTTGCTCGTACATCGCGAACAAGCCCGAGTATTTAATCACATGGTCAGTTTGGTGATGCAGCGGCATCTCTAAGGTGTCGTCTTCTAGCGCGGTGACAAGCTCGATAAAACGGCTCAGAGCACCAGCAGCGCGACCAGCAAGCACCTTCTCGTCCAACATAGCTACACTCGCTTCCCACATGGTGCAACCACGGTCACGAGCCGCAAAACGGATGGTTTCAAGCGTCTTATCGCCCAAACCACGCGTTGGCGTATTCACTACACGTTCAAACGCTGCATCATCGTTACGGTTGGCAATCAGACGCATGTAGCTCAAGGCATCTTTGATTTCCTGACGTTCGAAGAATCGCATGCCGCCATAGATACGATAAGGCAGACCGGCTTGAATTAACGCTTCTTCCAGAACACGCGACTGGGCGTTGTTACGGTAAAGCATCGCAGCGTCATTCAGAGCACCGCCCTTGTCTTGCCACTCTTTGATTTTGTTCACCGCAAAACGGGCTTCATCTAATTCGTTGTAAGCGCTGTAAACCGAGATAGGCTCACCGACCACGCCATCCGTCCACAACTCTTTACCCATACGCTCGGTGTTATTCGCAATCAGGGTGTTAGATGCTTCCAGAATGGTCTTAGTGGAACGGTAGTTTTGCTCAAGACGAATGGTATTCACGCTTGGGAATTCGAGCGTAAACTTCTCAATGTTCTCGACTTTTGCACCACGCCAACCATAAATCGACTGGTCGTCATCACCTACGATCATCACGTGACACTCAGGACCCGCCATCATACGTAGCCAAGCATATTGAATGTTGTTGGTATCTTGGAACTCATCCACCAAGATGTGCTTAAAGCGTGCTTGGTAGTGTTCACGAACGAACTTGTTATCACGCAGTAGCTCATGTGCGCGCAGCAAGATCTCCGCAAAATCGACTAAACCAGCACGGTCACACGCCTCTTGGTAAGCGGTGTACAACTGTAGATATGTCTTGGTCACTGGATCATGGTACGCATCAATGTGCGACGGACGCAGACCTTCGTCTTTCTTACCGTTAATCCACCATGCCACTTGGCGTGCAGGCCATTGCTTCTCATCGAGGTTTTGCGCTTTGATCAAACGCTTTAGCAGACGCTGCTGGTCGTCACTGTCAATGATTTGGAAATCTTCCGGTAGCTTCGCATCAAGATAGTGTGCACGCAGAATACGGTGACAAATGCCGTGGAAAGTACCATTCCACATACCGCCTGCACTGCCCATCATTAGCTCTTCGATACGTCCACGCATCTCTGCCGCCGCCTTATTGGTAAAGGTTACCGACATAATTGAAAACGGAGAAGCTTGCTCGACCGACATCAGCCAAGCGATACGGTGAACAAGAACGCGTGTCTTACCACTTCCTGCGCCAGCAAGAACGAGCAAGTTTTCTAGAGGTGCTGCAACGGCTTCACGTTGTTTATCGTTCAAACCGTCGAGTAATAGAGATGGATCCATCATGATGAGAGCTACTGGTTATTTATACATAAAAACCGATTATAACCTAAACAACCGGGTGCTGTTTAGACAAAACTTGATAAAAAAATCGATGTTTTTTTGCCCAACACATCAATTAGTTATACCTATTTGACCCTGCAAACCCATTTACTTCAGAAATTTTTCTGAAAGTTTTTTAGCCAGTTTCCTATCTTTTAAGTTAAGCAAGTTGATAACAAAAACGCCAAAACAGGTGATTCATCTTGCCAACTTAAAGTAAAGGAAATCATTCAGAGGAATTTATTATGAAAAAGTCGAATCTAGCTGTTACTGCTGCTGTTACTGGTCTTCTAGCTCTTGGTGGCACAATGCTAACTGCAGCTCCAGCTGTCGCTGCTGAAAAAGAAAAGTGCTATGGCGTTTCTAAAGCAGGTAAAAACGACTGTGCAACAAAAAGCAGCTCATGCGCTGGTACTTCTAAAGAAGATAACCAAAAAGACGCATTCGTAGTCGTACCAAAAGGTCTTTGTGACAAACTCGCTGGCGGTAGCACTTCTTCTTCATAATCTTTTATCGCTAGCTATTGTGAGGATGCGTTGACGCTCAACCAACGCAAAGCCAAGACGCATCCTTCTCTTCCCGCACGATTTGAAAAGGAGTTTCACGTGAAACACCACACCTTCCACGACCTTGTTGGAGTTGGATTAAGAACCCCTCACCTCGATTACTTTAGCCAAAACCAACCCGAGTTGTCTTGGTTAGAAATCCACAGTGAAAACTATTTCCAACCCAATGCAACAGAGCGCCATCAGCTACAAACGCTTCGCGAGCAATATCAAATTAGCTGCCACGGTATTGGTTTGTCGCTAGGTTCGGTGGAACGTGTTAGTCAAAAGCATCTTGCGCAACTTAAAGCACTGATTAACTCAATCGACCCAATCCTTGTTTCTGACCATTTAAGTTGGAGTGAAAACGGCGGTCACTACTTTAATGACCTGCTTCCACTTCCGTATACGGAAGAAGCGCTCAACGTGTTCACTCGTAACGTGAATGAAGTGCAGGAATATTTGCAACGCGAGATCTTGATAGAGAACCCATCTAGTTATGTGAAGTTTCAACATTCGACCATCAGCGAATGGGAGTTTCTTACCGAAGTGCAAAAGCGCACTGACTGTCGTTTATTGCTCGATCTAAACAATGTTTATGTTTCGGCGTTCAACCACGGTTTTGATTGCGACACATACCTAGATGCGATTCCAGCCGACAAAGTGGATGAGATTCACTTGGCAGGTTTTACCATCAAACAACTCGACAAAGGTGAGATATGGATTGATACCCATAGCCGCCCAGTTAGTGATGAAGTTTGGCAACTGTTAGCGCAGTGGACAAAAAAACACGGTCCACGTCATACGTTGATTGAATGGGATTTGGATATCCCCGCGCCAGAAGTCTTGCTCGAAGAAGCACAGAAAGCATCGCAACTACTGTTGCAAGGCACACTTCCAAGTGAACAAAGCGAACCAAGGAAGGCATCATGAATCTAGCCACCTTACAAAGCCAGTTTGCTAAAGCCCTACACTATCAAGCACTCGGTGAAGATTGCGATATTGCCAGTGATACGTTTACCGCTGATGAACGCATGCAGATTTACCGCAATAACTTTATCGTCAGCTTAAGCGAGGTGTTATCCGCGACCTACCCGATGGTTGAAGCGCTGCTTGGTGAAGAATGCTTTGAACAGATAGCTCGCCAGCATGTTCTTTCTTACCCATTAAAAGAAGGAAATGTGGTGCATTATGGCGAAGGCTTTCAAGACACCATCATGCAGTTTAGTCAAGTGATCGCACAAGCACCTTACAGCCCTGAAGTAGCACGCTTCGAGTGGCATATCGACCTAGCTCGTCAAGTACAGTATGAACAATCCAATGCAGCGAAATTAAAACCGCTTGCGTTACTTGGCGAAGTGAGTGAAGAGCAACAACCCGCTTTAGTCTTACACCTTAAAAAGGGCTGCCGCAACTTTGACTCCAACTACGCAGTATTCGATCTATTTAGCGCGATTCAAACTGGGCAATTCGAACAACTTAATATCAACCAATTACAGCAAGGTGTCATCTCGATTCAAGCCAATGGAGAAGCCTTGTGTCACGCACTCGATGCCGATGTGTTCCAACTGCTGCAATGTTTAGAGCAGAAACAGAGTTTGAGCGAAATACCTGAAGTTTTACTCGCTCATCTCAATCGCATCATGGCACTCGATATCGTTGACGGCTTTACATTGCAATCAATCTAAGGAGCACTCTATGACGGATACGGTTAAAAACTTAGTGAATCGGTACGACGATTTAATCAGTACCTTACAAGCAGGCTTTGTCCCTTTACTACTTCTCTTTTGTCGCTTTTGGGTTGCTTGGGTGTTCTTCAATTCAGGACTAATCAAAATCTCGTCTTGGGATAGCACGTTGTACTTATTTGAGCTGGAATACCAAGTGCCAATCTTGCCATGGGAATTGGCGGCTTATTTAGGTACGGCTGCGGAGTTGGTTCTACCGGTGTTCTTGGCACTAGGATTGATTACCCGCCCGATGGCAGCAATGCTGTTTGTGTTCAACATCATCGCAGTGATCTCTTACCCACTGTTGTGGGAGAAAGGTTTTTATGACCACCAACTTTGGGGATTGATGATTCTTATCGTAATCGTATGGGGGCCAGGACCGCTGTCTTTGGACCACATCCTGAAAAAGAAAATGACGAGCTAAAAAAATCCCCGCATCATGCGGGGATTTTTTATTATTTATTCAAGTAAGCCAGTAGCTCTTCTGCTGAGATACCTTGCTGAGCGAGGTCTTTTGCCATCTGCTCGACTTGTTCATCTTTGCGTGACTCAATCACTTGCTGAAATTGGTACACGATATCACGCAAAATTGGCAGAGGTACTTGTTTAGCCGCACTACGAATACGCTCGGAGCTTTGATTACCCAGCTCATTAAGCAACTTGCCAAACATCACCTTTTCTGGTGAATCTTCCATTTGCTCTAGAATACGAGCCATTTCATACGTGGTTAACGACATTACTTTTTGAGTTCCGTTATGGTGTCAGGAAAAGTCTGAGTGACAAATATACACGCCTTACTTACATTGGAAAATACTAAATTACACTGATTTACGCTTTCGCAAAGCTCGAGTGCCAGTTCCTCCCTGCTTTTGTAAACAGAACGACCAACGCAGGTAATAGGACCCACATATGAATTGCGATCAAGGTTTGTGGATCCAGAGATAAGCGTTGCAGTGTACCCACCAACAAACCAGAGCCACTCATTTGGAACAATCCAAGCAGTGCAGCTGCCGTGCCCGCCTTATCACCAAACGGTTCTAACGCTTTCCCTGCCGCTGCACCCAGAATGAATGCAAAACCTACAGAAGACATGAAGATAGGTAGCATGAAAGAAAGCGCGGTATTCTGACCATTCATCACTAGCATGATCACACCTGCGAGGCCCAGAGTTGAGATCCCGGTGACCAAGGTGTTGTGAGTTCCAACGCGCTCCATAAACTTAGGCGCCAGCATACATGCCGCAATGTTTATCACCGCATTTACACCAAACCAGAAAGTGAATTCATTCATCGACAGCCCCATCCCCGTCATCAATACCGACGGTGCTGAGGTAACGTAAGCAAGAATAACCGCCATCGCCATCAAGCATAATGACGCATGGAAAACAAAAGATGGTGTGCTAAGCACTGCCCAATACCGACTAAGCTTAAACACGGCTTGCTTTTCTGTTGACGGGTTAGTCTCTTTCATCATGAAAAACATTAATGATCCAGACACCACAGCAAAACCCGCCATAAAGCTAAAGTTAGCACGCCAGTCAAATTGCTGAGTTAACCAGCTACCTAGAATTGGAGCTAAAGCCGGAATGAAACAAATCGCACCGTTAAGGTAGCTGATCATTTTGCCGCTTTTTTCCGGGCCAAAGATATCGCGAACTGTTGCAAAGGCTGCTACCGATGTCGCACACGCACCTAAGCCTTGTAGCAGTCGGGAAACCAACATCCACTCAATATTTTGAGCACTCCACGCCAATAAAGCGCTCATCGCGTAAATGGTGATACCGCCCAGTGCAACAGTTCGACGTCCGAGTTTATCTGCTAGGGGACCTGCGAATAGCTGACCAACACCCATAGCAAATAAGAACCAAGTGATCGTGTCTTGTGCTAGCGCATTATCGACCTGAAAAGTGGAAGCAATAAGAGGTAAAGCAGGTAGATAAATATCAATCGCTAAAGGACTGAAAAGAACCAAAAGGGTCAATAACGCCATCTGTTTTTTACTATTAGAAAACTGGCTAGACACACAACACTCCGAATTGGATAAAGAACTTTGGGTAAAGCTTAATCATCTGATGATATGAATGGAAATGATGTATAATCATGAGCATTATTCCTCAGAGGAAATTCACTGTGAACGTCGAAAAACTGGCTCGTATCGATTTAAATCTATTGGTCTGCTTTAAAGTGCTGATTGAAGAGTTAAACGTTACTCGTGCGGCCCACCGATTGTGCTTAAGCCAATCCGCCGTAAGTAAATCACTGGCTAAACTGCGCATTCAATTTGATGACCCGCTTTTCACTCGAAACTCACATGGATTAACACCTACGCCGCGCGCATTGTTTCTTAAACCGAAACTGGATCTGTTGATAAATCAGTTAGAAGTGCTGACTCAACCCGAAGAGTTTTCTCCGCAAAGCAGCGAATACCGTTTTCAAATAGCAGCGGTAGAGAGTGTCTACCCTCTCATTCTACCCCATTTCTTACCGGCGATTTTTCAACAAGCACCTGGCGTGACAATTAGCACACACCCGTGGTCGGATAATACATTTAAAATGCTTCAACGCGGCGAACTGGATTTAGGCTTAACTGGAAAAGATATCGATATAAACGATGCCAAGCTGACTCTTCAACCACCCGATGACATTTGCGAGTTGGAAATTTATCGTGATTACCAAATGTGCATCATTCGCAAAAACCACCCTGCGCTAAAACAACCTTGGAATCTGGAAGCCTATCTCGCCCTACGCCATGTACAAGTACGTTGTGATGGCAACGACCGTTGGTTGCTGGATTATCGCCTTGCAGATATTGGCGCCGACCGCGATATTGCCGTCACCGTGCCCGACTTTAACAGTGCCGCAAGTTTATGTTCATACACCGACTTTATCTTTACTGCGCCAAGTCATTTTGTGCAACTTGCGGCCAAACAGCTTGATTTGGTCGTGCTGCCACTACCGTTAGAATTCCCACCTATGGCTTACACTTTATTCTGGCACCGAGATAGAGAAAACGACCCTGCATTAGGCTGGCTACGTACGATGATCACACAAAAAACCGATCACCTTAGATAAAAACACCGAACTCAATTTGCGCTTAGCGGCTAAAATGAGTAGCTTAACTGTCGTAGTCCTTTTTGGCTCATCTATGGCCTAGTTGTACTCCGACTCTATTGAAGTGATTGCGAACCTCAATGGAATCGTAAACTGCATGAAGCAGATGGAAACAGCTCCCACACCTGAGCATGAAGGAGCGGTAATTTGAAGGAATAACACAGATGCACAACGATACCCAAAGCCGCGTGAATGCAATTCGCGAATGGCTAGCACAACATAATATTGATGCCCTACTTGTCCCTCATGAAGACGAGTACTTGGGTGAATACGTACCAGCGCACAACGAGCGTTTACATTGGCTAACTGGCTTTACTGGTTCTGCTGGTGCTGCGGTAATCACCAAAGACAAAGCCGCTATCTTTGTTGATGGTCGCTACACAGTACAAGTAACAAAGCAGGTTCCTGCTGATCTATTCGAATACCGTCACTTGATTGAAGAGCCTGCACTAGATTGGATTAAAGACCATCTTGCAAATGGCGCGTCTGTGGCAATCGACCCTCGCATGCACAACGCTGCTTGGCTAGACATGGCACAAGCAAAACTTGCTGGCGCACTTGAGCTTAAGATTCTCGATAGCAACCCAATTGATGAACTGTGGCACGACCGCCCTGCTCCTGTGGTTTCTGATGTTCGCCTAATGGCAACAGAAGCAGTTGGTCAGTCAAGTGAAAGCAAACGCCAAGAAATCGCAGAGCTCGTGAAAAAAGCCGGTGCAGACAGCGCAGTGATCACAGCACTTGATTCTATCTGTTGGTTACTCAACGTTCGTGGTCTTGATGTATCACGTCTACCAGTTCTGCTTTCTCACGCGATTCTGCACTCAGACTCAAGCGTGGAATACTTCCTAGATCCTGCTCGCCTACCTGCTGAGTTTGACGCTCATGTTGGTGCCGGCGTGACGGTTCATCACCCAGAAGCATTGCAAGCACGACTAGAAAACCTAACTGGCAAGAATGTACTGGTTGACCCTGCGACAAGTAACGCGTGGTTTAAGCTGGTGCTTCAAAACGCAGGCGCATCTGTGGTGAGTAAAGCTGACCCATGCCTAATGCCAAAAGCGGCGAAGAACTCAGTTGAAATCGCAGGCATGAAAGCATGTCATATCCGTGATGGCGTAGCGATGAGTAAGTTCCTATCTTGGTTAGATGCTGAAGTCGTTGCGGGTAACCTGCATGATGAAGCGACGCTGGCAGACAAACTGGAAGCGTTCCGTAGCGAAGACCCGACACTTATGGATCTTAGCTTCGATACTATCTCGGCAGCAGGTGGCAACGCGGCGATGTGTCACTATAATCACGAGAACCAACCTGAACCTGGCAAGCTAGAACTGAACACACTTTACCTAGTGGATTCAGGCGGTCAGTACCTAGATGGCACGACAGACATTACGCGTACCATCGCGATCGGTCAGCCTTCACAAGAGATGATTAAACAATTCACTCTCGCGCTAAAAGGCCACATCGGTGTTGCACGTGCACGTTTCCCGAAAGGCACACGTGGTTACCAAATCGATACGCTAGCTCGTCAGCACCTGTGGGCGGAGGGCTACGATTACGATCACGGTACTGGTCACGGTGTCGGTCACTTCCTAAGTGTTCATGAAGGTCCGGCGAGCATTTCGAAGAAGCAAATCGACGTGCCTCTAACAGAAGGTATGGTGCTATCCAACGAGCCAGGTTACTACCGTGCGGATGCGTTTGGTATCCGTATCGAGAACCTAGAGCTTGTTGTTGAAACCCCAACTAACGGTGACTTCCCTGTTCTATCATTTGAGTCGCTAACACGCTGTCCAATCGACAAGCGCAATATCAACGTTGATATGCTAACTCGTCCAGAGCTTGCTTGGTTGAATGATTACCATCAGAAGGTATGGGATGAGATCAGCCCACTTGTTGAGGGTGATGTGAAAGAGTGGCTTCGTCAAGCAACGCTACCAGTAGCACACAGCTAGAAGCTAGAAGCTAGAAGCTAGAAGCTAGAAAAAAGTAGAGGGTTGATGTTTTGCATCAACCCTCTTTTTTTGCCTATGTTTCACGTGAAACATAACGATGACCAGTGGCTTTCTTTGCTACTTAACCAGAATACGCCGAGTGCCAATCTCGCCATACAGGATCAAAGCCTTTGGCTCGAATCATATCTTCCACAGAAGCAGCACTTCGCTCATCACTGATCTCAAACTGCTCGAGTTCAACATCATCCATCGCATAACCACCCGGCTGAGTTTTAGATGCAGCAGACATACTGGTGATACCTAACGGTAATGCATTGTCTCTGAACTTTGGTGATTCACGAGTCGATAATGACAACTCCACTTCTGGATTCAACAAACGATAAGCGCAAATCAGCTGAACAAGTTGCTTATCCGTCATGACTGATTTGGGTTGTAGCGCGCCCTCACAAGGACGTAAACGTGGGAAAGAAATTGAGTAACGAGTCTGCCAATACGTGCGCTCAAGATAGTCCAAGTGCGCTGCCACATAAAAGCAGTCGGTACGCCACTCTTCCAACCCTATCAATGCGCCAATACCGATCTTATCGATGCCCGATTTTGCAAGACGATCGGGTGTATCCAATCGGTATTCGAAATCCATCTTATTGCCACGCAAATGGTGCTCGGCGTAAGTCGAAGGGTGATACGTTTCTTGATAGACCATGACCGCATCTAAACCCAATGTCTTGAGCTCAGCGTATTCGTCTTGATCAAGTGGCTGTACTTCCATCGCTAAATAGTTAAAACGTTGCTTAATCATCGGCACCATTTCGCGGAAGTATTTCATGCCCACTTTGGTTTCGTGTTCGCCAGTCACCAGCAATACGCTATCAAACTTCATGCGCTTGATTGCTTCGACCTCTGCAACCACTTCGTCCCGATTCAAGGTACGACGTTTGATTCTGTTCTCCATCGAGAAGCCACAATAAGTACAAGCATTGGCGCACAAGTTAGAAAGGTACAATGGAATATAAAGCGACATGGTATTGCCAAAACGCTTGCGAGTTGCCGAGTATGACAACTGCGCCATTTGCTCTAAGTACGCTTCAGCCGCTGGTGAAATTAGCGCTTTAAAGTCTTCCAAATCACGCTTGGGTTTATTCAATGCTCGCTCGACGTCTTTTGCCGTTTTCGCATAGATCGACATCGAAATGTCATCCCAATTAAGCTGCTTAAATTGTTCAACGAAGCTCATGTTTTCCTCGCTTATTAGCTAAATCAATCTAGGGCTAAAGCTCATCTAGGAATGACGTCAGTGGACTCGACGCAACCGCATGAGAAACCTTACCAGCAAGTCCGGCTTCATAAGCCATACGCCCCGACTCTACCGCCAACTTAAATGCCTTCGCCATCGCAACAGGATCGCTCGAAGCTGCAATCGCAGTATTAACGAGAACGGCATCCGCGCCCATTTCCATCGCACGCGCGGCATGTGAAGGAGCACCAATACCCGCATCAACAATGACAGGAACATTGGCTTGGTCGATGATGATCTCTAGGAAATCGTGAGAAACTATCCCTTTGTTGGAACCAATCGGCGCACCTAATGGCATGACCGCAGCACAGCCTACTTCTTCCAATCGTTTACACAGAACCGGGTCAGCATGACAGTAAGGAAGGACAATGAAGCCTTCACGAACCAGCTGTTCAGCGGCTGCAAGTGTCTCAATTGGATCGGGCATTAAGTACTTCGGGTCTGGATGAATTTCCAGTTTTAGCCAGTTAGTACCCAACGCTTCTCGCGCCAGTTGTGCAGCAAACACAGCATCTTTAGCATTTTTTGCACCTGAGGTGTTCGGCAATAAGTTCACACCCGCTTGTACTAACGGCAACAAAATATCGTCTTGTTGGTCGTTCACATCCACACGCTTCAACGCCATAGTCGCAAGTTGAGAACCCGATACTTGAATCGCTTCTGCCATTAATCGGCTGTTGGCAAACTTCCCTGTTCCCGTAAACAGTCTTGATTCGAATTGTTTATCACCAATTTTAAGCATCGACTTTAACCCCCTGCGATCGCTTGAAACAAAGAGATGCTATCTCCCTGTGAAAGAACTGTGCTAGCCCACTCACTGCGCGGCACAACATTGTTATTAATTGCAAAAACACAGCCAATTTCAGGCAGCGCAAATTGACTAATGATTTGCTGTAGATTCGACTCACTGGCAACTTGATGTGACTGGTCATTGATGACAATAGTGATCACATCTAAGTCAGCAGCGGTCATTTGTGTTGTTTGTTGTTCTGATAACGTCATTGCTTCCAACTCTCTTAATTCTGCCTATTACTCGTAAGCTAAATCTGAGCACACACTTGGCACTGTTTGTCTTTGCTTATCGCCATGGTTTGCCATTGCAGTTTCAACCCATCAAACAGATGCAACTTGGCAGTCTCGACATGAAACTTTCCCGTCGCCAGTTTTTGAATTGCCGCTATCGCTTGGTAGTTGCCAAGTGTGCCCACCACCGGACCGACGACACCACTCTCACTGCACTTTTGCGTTTGCGGTAATTCGTCGAACGGATACAAACAGCGGTAACAGGCTGTACTCTCTGCTTCTTGTTCAATCTGCGTTTGATAATCAAAGACAGCGAATTGCCCTTGCCAACCAATTGCCGCCGCCGAGATGAGCGGCGTATTTTGCTCGAAACAAACTTGGTTAATGAGCTGACGCGTTGGCATGTTATCGGTGCAGTCGAGCACCACATCCGCTAGTATCACCTCAAGCTGAAGCTGTGCTTTGTCTAATCGCTTATTGAGGGCACGAATTTGAACCATAGAATTAAGGTCAGTCAGTTGCTTTACAGTCGCTTTTGTTTTCGCAACTTGTAGGTCTTGTTCACGATAAATGATCTGACGTTGTAGGTTACTGCTATCAACTTCATCGTCATCGACCACTACCAATTTACCAACACCCGCTGATGCCAAGTACAAACTCGCTGCGCTCCCTAACCCACCACAACCGATGATCAGCACATGCGATTTGCTCAAACGCTTTTGCCCAATTTCGGCAATTTCAGGCAGAGCGACTTGGCGCTGATAGCGAAGGAACTGCTTATCCGTGAGCATGCTCGCCTCTCTTGGTATCCGCCAACTCACTATTCTGATCAGTGAACGTTAGCTGTCTTTCCTTCATCAGTTGTGCGAAGAACTCGATGACCGATTGAGGTGATTCTGCCAACGTAATAGCACGCACTACTGCTAAGCTAGAAACACCTGTTTGCCAAACTTGGTCAGCATTAGATTGGTCAATGCCACCAATCGCGACCGTCGGAAAGCCAAGCACATAGTCACTACCTGCTTTGTCTTTTGCGGGACGGAAAACCAACTCTGTGTTTCCGTAAGGAATGCTATCAATCAGCTTTTGATAAAGAGACAAGCGCACCAAACCTTGTGGTTTCGATGGCATCTGTTTTGTGGTGGTTGGGAAAATATGCCCTAGCGCGATGTAACTAGGATGAATTTGTACGATGCGCAGTAGCTCATAATAACCATGAGTAGAAAGACCAAGACAAATGCCGGCTTTAGTTAGCTGAGCCAAATTCGATTCTTCTATGTCTTCTTGTCCTAGGTGAACACCATAAGCGCCATGCTTGATTGCCAACTGCCAATAGTCATTGATGAACACTTGTGCTTGATACTGACGACCTAGCTCAATTGCTCGAATGATCTGTTGTTCTAAATCGGCTTGTTGTGGGTTCTTTATTCGCAGTTGAATAGTGTTGATGCCTAATGGCAGTAGACGCTCAATCCAAGCAACATCATCAACGACTGGATAGAGCCCTAGACTTTGCTTAGTTAGGGTTGGAAAGCTAACGCTCTCACCTTGTGCAGACCAACCAACTTGAATACCTAGCCGGTTATCCTCTAGTACAGGTGTGGGGAAATCATCAAATTGGTCAGCCCACTGAGTAGATCTTCCCTCACCAAGGTTGTCATTCAACAGTGTTTCACGTGAAACATTCGCTTGTTGAGTTAGCATTCCTCGAGCAAGTGCTAACGCATCTTCGATAGGAAAATCGAGTACTGTCAGAGTTACTATCCAAGCAAGGTGATGTTCGGGATCGAACATTGCGTTGAATTTGGACTTAACGGAAAGCGCTCTCACTTCGTTGTTAATTGGGTGACGCCAGATATCAAGCTGAAGCACTTTCTCCTTTTCATCGGATACTTGCGTATCAGCAATGCCAATATAAATCGCTTTCGACGGTTGCTTAGCACACGCTTCTACCGATAAAGCAGAGCGGTAATAGAGCACAAATGAACTCTCATTCTCAGAGTCATAACCATCAATAAGATCTGTCGTTATGCGTGTGGTCTGTTGGTCGCGAACAAGCTGAATAGATTGAGTTGGGCTCACACCCAACTCAATGTCTTCGATGCTAAAACCCTGTTCTTTCGCCAACAACAAACATTGCTGAACTAAACCAGTCAGTTCAATCAATGATGACGGAATAAGGATTTTGCTCATTAGTCACTTACCTCGGCATGTGCTGCTGGGTGGTATAGCTCAGAACCTGACTCTCTAAATTCTTGCGATTTTTGACGCATCCCCTCAAGAGGATCATCCAGCATTTTGATCGATATAGCTTGGTCCGCAGCAACTTGCTCAGTGTCTTTCGCATATTCTCGAACCTCTTGCGAGATCTTCATCGAGCAGAACTTTGGCCCACACATCGAACAGAAGTGAGCAACTTTGCCAGACTCTTGAGGCAAGGTTTCATCATGGAAAGTACGAGCAGTATCTGGGTCGAGCGACAAGTTAAATTGGTCTTCCCAGCGGAACTCAAAGCGAGCTTTAGACAGCGCATTATCACGAACTTGTGCACCAGGGTGTCCCTTCGCTAAATCAGCGGCGTGCGCAGCAAGCTTGTAAGTGATCATGCCTACTTTCACGTCTTCTTTGTTTGGTAAACCAAGGTGCTCTTTAGGAGTTACGTAGCAAAGCATTGCACAGCCATACCAACCAATCATGGCAGCGCCGATGCCTGAAGTAATATGGTCGTAACCAGGAGCGACGTCTGTCGTCAATGGACCAAGGGTATAGAAAGGAGCCTCATGACAGTGCTCTAACTGCTCTTCCATGTTCTCTTTGATCATATGCATTGGAACATGACCAGGGCCTTCAATAATCACCTGTACGTCGTATTCCCACGCAACCTTGGTCAATTCGCCAAGAGTACGAAGCTCTGCAAATTGCGCTTCATCGTTAGCATCAGCAACCGAGCCAGGACGCAGACCATCACCGAGAGAGAGTGCGACATCGTACTTAGCACAGATTTCACAAATCTCTCGGAAGTGAGTGTACAAGAAGCTTTCTTGGTGATGCGCTAAGCACCATTTCGCAATGATAGAACCACCACGAGAGACGATACCAGTCACACGTTTTGCAGTCATTGGAACATAGCGAAGTAGTAAACCGGCATGGATAGTGAAGTAGTCAACGCCCTGCTCTGCTTGCTCGATCAGAGTATCGCGCATCACTTCCCAGTTAAGGTTTTCCGCAACACCATTCACTTTCTCAAGCGCTTGATACATTGGTACGGTACCGATCGGAACCGGACTGTTACGTAGAATCCACTCGCGAGTTTCGTGGATGTTACGTCCAGTAGAGAGATCCATAACGGTATCTCCACCCCAACGTGTCGCCCAAACGAGCTTCTCTACTTCTTCCTCAATCGAAGAAGTGACCGATGAGTTACCGATGTTGGCGTTCACTTTGACCAAAAAGTTACGTCCAATGATCATTGGTTCGGATTCTGGGTGGTTAATATTGGAAGGGATAATAGCGCGACCTTCGGCGACTTCTTTGCGCACGAATTCGGCGGTAATATCTTTTGGTAGGTTCGCTCCGAAGCTTTGACCCGGATGCTGTTGATTCAGCACTTCATCGCGATACTTGGCACGCCCCATGTTTTCACGCAGCGCGATATATTCCATTTCTGGGGTAATAATACCTTTGCGAGCATAGTGCAATTGAGTCACACAATGGCCATCTTTGGCACGTCGAATACGTGGTAGATTTCCGTAACGAAGATCGTCTAGCGTTTCATCTTCTAAGCGCTCTTTGGTGTATACCGAGCTTACTTCATCAAGTAGCTCAGTATCGGCACGCTCTTCAATCCACCCTTCTCTCAGCTTAGGTAAGCCGCTATAGAGGTCTATGGTGTGCTCTGGATCTGTGTATACACCCGACGTATCGTAAACGCGTACTGGCTCATTAGGTTCGAATATAGGCGCTTCTTTTGTGCCTCCAATAAGGCTATCAGCGAGTGATATCTCACGCATTGGCACACGAATATCTGGACGTGAGCCTTCTACGTAGACTTTGCTTGAATTGGGGTACGGTTGTACCGAGAGTGTATCAATGAACTGTTTTGCTTCCAGTCTCGCTTGTTTGCGACTCGACATAGCATTTTTCCTTGCTTTGTTATACTAGATAAAAAGTAATTGGATAAAAATGCTTGGCGGATAGATGCGACAAGAGGAGTCAAATTAAGGCTAGTTAAAGCTTACGATATTTGCCTGTAACAACATTCGACTTTTGATAGGTCAACCAGAAAGAACTCCGGTGTGAATATCTTCTCTTGTTCCCTTCGCAGATTCTAATCTGATCAGGTTCAACGGATCCCGAATTAACGGTCTCAGCCTTATGGCACTCCGACAAGTGATGTCAGTATATAAAAACGGCTTGGTGAAACCAAGCCGACCTGTTCAATTTTTAACTACTTTGCTAGCTGCGCATCAATAATTGAAAGCCTATCCACGCCGCTGAAATACTTAACACTACATTCAACAATACGTTCAACCCCATCTTAAAGAAAGCGCCCTGCTGCATAAGCAACACATTATCCATCGAGAAGGTGGAAAACGTCGTTAGTGCCCCTAAAAAACCCAAGCCAATCACTTGTCGCCAAGGTTCCGTTGCCAAAAGTTCATTATCGAAAGCTGCTATCAATAAGCCCATCATAAATGAGCCAACAACGTTAACGGTTAACGTACCATATGGAAAACCACGCCCCAATAAAATGACACAAAGTTCAGAAATTAAGTAACGAGAACATGCACCAAATGCACCACCCAATGCAATAAAACCCAAAACGGATAGTTGTCCCATAATTCCCCCAGAAAAGTTA
Organism: Vibrio sp. Vb1127; assembly: GCF_033338735.1. NCBI lineage: Bacteria > Pseudomonadati > Pseudomonadota > Gammaproteobacteria > Vibrionales > Vibrionaceae > Vibrio > Vibrio sp. Vb1127. The sequence goes on from NZ_JAWOTF010000029.1 coordinate 36,476, forward strand.
ATGGCGACATTGTAATCAAATTTACGGCAATAGTGATTATACAATCTTAGAATTCAGCAAAGTATAGCGCTTAAAACTTATCAAGATTTTAAAAGTTACAGGAGTCACTTTACTTCAATGTACCCCATCAAACCCGTCTTCATATGTTCAATTACATGACAATGGTACATCCAACGCCCTGGGTTATCTGCAACAAATGCCGCTTTCGCACTGCCGTTTTTTCCAAGTAAGACCGTATCGGTATGAAACGGTTCGTCGAGTTTTTTGCCATCTAACTCAAGAACCGTAAATGTGTGTCCATGAAGATGAATAGGATGATGATATTGGGTGACGTTCTTTAGGTTGAAGATATAGGTTTTTCCAATCTCCAATGTTGAAAGCGGCGCTGGAATATTATCTTTGCTCATTCCCTCCCAAGCCCGTTTGTTCATCAGCCAGAATTGGGGGATCGCTTTGCCCGATTGATCAGCAGGAGTGATCGCCCCCTCCCACTCAAACACATAATCGATTTGCTCTGCATTTTTCAAATCGAGAGCTGGCACAGGGTTGAGAGGTAATAAAGGCAGTTTCTGGTTGTTCGACAGGTCAGACTCAACAACGTCAAACTCGCACAAAGGGAATGGGAAGCGTCCTTTCATTTGACGCACATAAACACGTTTTCCAGCCTTTGGAGCAATCAATCCGACATCTAACCTCATTCCTGGACCAATTTTATGCTGAGTGAGCTTGTAAGGCGTTTTAACAGGGTTACCATCAATAGCGATAACCCAAGCCTCTGCACCTTCAATAGCGATCGGGTAAGTAATGGTGTTATCGACATTAGCAATTCTTAATCGCGTGGTAGCATTCTGCTTCAGCGTATAAACAGGTTCATGCACACCATTGACGCTACTCCACTCTCCGGGAGTCCCCATACGAGCGCTCAAGCGCGGTACCATAAGGTTCTTCCACTGACCTTGTTTGTCTAAATGCCAATGCTTTAGAACTATTTCCTGTTCTTCATCAAATAGAACAGGCTCAGCCTCTTCAACGATAATTAGCCCAACTAAGCCCATACCAAGTTGCTTAACGCTATTCATGTGGGGGTGATACCAAAACGTACCTGCATCTGGCGGTGTAAATTCATAAACGAATGTTTCACCCGGCATGATAGGCGGCTGGCTTAAGAAAGGTACACCATCCATTTCAATAGGGATTCGCAAGCCATGCCAGTGGATTGTAGTCGGCTCTGAAAGCTTGTTAGTAAACCTAATTATAACTTTCTCGCCTTGGCGACAACGAATCGTAGGCGCTGGAATCGAACCATTAAATGCGAGTACGTCTGTGTTAAACCCAGGGATAAATTCTGCAGTAGAAGGCTCTGCAGTGATATCGTATATATATTGCCTCTGCTTATTAGTGCTCCTAGATAGAGAACATGCAGGTAGAACGGTAAGCGCGGAGATTGCTAAGGATGATTGAAGAAAGCGTCGACGAGATATATCCATACATAGTTACTCATTAATCCAGATCGGTTGAGTGTAACTAAATATAAATAGTGATTCCCCTTTATTATTAAAATTTCGGGCCACTGATCATTACAGCTAACTGTAGTTTCGTTCGTTCAGTAGATTAAATGCTGCCAAAGTACAGCAGAAAGCCATACTTACGGGATAAGAGTAGAAATAAGCTGTAATAATGAGAAGAAACCAGATACAAAAAAGGCCCTGACCTAAGTCAGAGCCTGATATATGGCAGGGGTGGAGAGATTCGAACTCCCAACACGCGGATTTGGAATCCGCTGCTCTGCCAATTGGAGCTACACCC
>NZ_JAWOTF010000030.1:0-25981 GCF_033338735.1 Vibrio sp. Vb1127
GTAATGTTTGAATTGACTGTGCTGAATCCGAAGATTCAATGGTCACTTCGTTTCATTGAAACCTAATTTGATACCGAAGTATCGAATTGGATTATCATCAACGAGTGCCCACACAGATTGATAGGTTCTTATTTTTAAAGAGCTTTTCTAACATTTTCAGCAACTTAGTTGCTCGTCGTTAGGGGTGCGTATCTTACTTCACACCGTAAGAGAGTCAAGCATTTTTTTCAAATTTCTTTTCTCTCAATTCCGACTCGCTGTGTGACTTTCGTCTCACTCCGTGTCGGTGGATGCGCAGTATAGGGAGTTGAGAAATTAGTACAAGCGTTTTTTGCAAATAAAAAACCAACCGGTCACAAATTATCCAAAAGTGCGATATTTGCATATTTCTTCGTCACATTTGAGACATATCACAGCAATTGGTTGGAAAAACACCAACCATATACGTAAGATTCATGTGTCTATTCTGTTAATGGACAATCGATCTCTTTATCACTATGTGTAGTAATTAAAATGACGTCTAAAAAAAATCTGATTTTATGTGTTGGGCTGGCCATCGTTGGGGGAATCATTTTCTCTCAATTCATCATCCCACCAGCCTTGAGCTTCCTCATTGGTGTTATCGCTACTGCTTTTCTTTTTTCATTTTCTAGCAAAACACCTGTTCTTCAATCTTCGGAGCCTGATCCTTCAACTAAAACGCTGTATGTCGGCAACCTTCCTTATAAGGCCAATGAGAGTCATGTTCGCGATTTGTTTGCTGAATATGGACAGGTCTATGCGGTACGCTTAATGAAAGATAAGCGTACTGGAAAAAGAAGAGGGTTTGGTTTTGTAGTGATGGCTGCGGCAGATGCCAAGCCAGCTATCGCTAAACTTAATGAAAAGGAATATATGGAGAGAACGCTAAAAGTGAGAATTGCGAACGATCCTAAACATCCGGATGGTGGTAAACCTGAACAGGATTAAAACCTAGCTTCTTTAAACAAATGTTCAGTGCATCTTCCTGCCAAGGAGTTGCACTGGCATAAATCGACTTACTTCCCTCTTCTGTATCCTCAATTTCATCACTTAATAGCAATGCTTTTACTCGACGTGCAATCGCTGCGCCTGAATCAATTAAAGTAACGTCCCCACCCAAAGCTTGATGAATCTCCTCTTTGATTAAAGGGAAGTGAGTACAACCGAGCACCGCAACATCGACTTTATCGCGAAGGGGAAGCAGGATATTTGTCAGTTCGTCGAGAGAAACGCTGTTGCCTCGCAACTTCTCTTCGGCCATATCTACCAAGCGAGTTGATCCCACCAGCTCAACTGGTTTGCCTTGCGCAAAGTCCCGTATTAACTCGTGAGTATATTGGCGTGTTACTGTCGCCGGAGTGGCGATCAGCCCTACCCCTTTTGATGCTAAAAGCGATGCGGGTTTAATCGCAGGGACAACACCAACAACGGGAATCGATAAATTTTCGCGTAAGGAAGGAAGCACTATGGTGCTCGCCGTGTTGCAAGCAATGACAACAACGTCGACTTGGTGTTCTTCGACTAATGAAGAGACCAGTTGGTTAACTCGTGAAATGAGTACAGCCTGATCGAGTTCACCATAAGGGTAAGCCTGATTATCGAATAAGTATAAGTAGTCTAACTGGGGCAATAGGCGATGTATCTCTTGGAATACAGAAAGACCACCAACACCAGAGTCAAAAACTAGGACTTTTTTCTTACTTGCTACTCGCACGAGTCTTACCTAAAGAACAGAAACGTTGCGATCATACTGCGTAGATTTGTTTTGGCAATGCTTTAGCATGGTATCTTTGATGGCTGAATCTATCTCCAGATTCTACATCTCGCTTCGTCAACTCGATATGTCCTTGAAAAGATGGCGAAGACGTAACCAATGTGTGAAATTCACCATTTTCCCCACAGGGATCAATTTGACTTGGTAATGACTCTATTAGGGCTTTGTCATACCAGCTACCACACCACTCTGGAGGGAGAACTCTTCCGTCGATGGTGATTAACATCGTTTGAATACCACGCTCTATGATTTCCATCGCTAGTTTTTCGCTGCTCTCCCCTAATAGAGGAAAGACGCATTCCCAGCCAACAGGTTCAATATAGCTGCGTCGGTAATCGGCAATGCCATTGCAAAACATATCACCAAATGCGACAGCTTCTATGTTCAGACCACTACTTTGTAATGCATTAACGATGGTTGATTGATAAATTTCGTTACTCGGAAAGACTTCAGGCAGTTCGATAGTAATGAGCGGAAGCGCAAGCAAGTCTGCTTGCATTTGTACAACCTCAAGCGGAGTTGCTTGAAAAGGGACTTCTTTTCCTACGTAAGTCGTGTACAAACCGACAACTTGATAATTTGGATTCTCGTTAAGGCGCTCAAGCGTTAATGTCGAATCTTTACCGCTGGACCAACTGATCACCACTCGCTTGGGTTTCTTCATTCGATTTTCCACCACAAAATATTAAAAACCGCCCGAAGGCGGTTTGTGCTCATTCACGATTAGAATTCGTAGCCAACGTTGATATAGTACGCTCGCTCTGCAGCAGGGTAACCTTTTGCCATCTCATACTCTTCATCAAGTAGATTATCGATACGAGCACTAATAGAGGTCGACTCATTCGGATAGTAAGTCACTGCCGTATCAACCAACGAGTAAGAAGAAAGCGTAATATCTTGTGAAGGCCAAGTGCTGTAATCCACATCTGGACGCTTACCGACGTACTGATAGCTAACCGACCAATCCACTTTATCGAAGCTCACTAAAGCATTCCACTTATACATTTCTTTAGCGCGACGCTGCAACTGATGCCCTTTATCGTCTTCAGCATCTTTGTAATCTGCACTCAACTGGTGCTGCACAATCCCTGTATCAAACTCAGCAACAAGCTCCACACCTTGGATATGTGTTTCACCATCGACATTCAAATATTTGTATGTGGTTGGATGGTAATCGATAAGATTCGTGATTTTATAGTCATAACCCGTTACGGACCAAAAAACGCCTTGGACATCACCGCTGAATGCTAGCTCCCAAGCATCTGACTCTTCCGGCTTAAGATCTTTCTCACCGTATGTTGGGTCATACTGTTGATATAGGTTTGGAGCCTTAAACGCAGTACCAAAAGAAGCTTTAACCCCAAACTCTGGCACAAACTGGTAACCAGCCGCTAAGCTGTAAGTGAAATCACTACCGTATTCTTCGTTATCATCAAGGCGAGCACTGCCCTCAAGCATTGCTTTATCAATACTGGTGGTTGCCATACCAAACAGAGCGCCATTGGTACGATCAAACGTTTTATTCGCACTCTTGTCTTTATAAGACTCATTACGCCAGTCAATACCACCAGCAAACGTCGTATTGTTGTTTAGCAAGTAACTGTTGGTCCACTGGACATTTTGCTGCTCAAGTTCATCTTCAGTACCTGAGTGTTTGCCTTTTGCTTGCTCATAGTTCCAAGACTTCTGTTTCTGTGCTGTTACTTGTAGTTCTGACATCACATTATCAGACTGATACTTACCGCCCAGAGTGACAGAAAGATCGTCTTTTTCTGCTTCGTAGTAACCGCGACTGCCGTAGCTGCTGTCATATTGATAAACATTTTCGTAAGCACGCAGGTTACCAAATGCAGACCACTGGTCATTGAAGTTATGCACGTAACCTAGCAGACCATTCTTTGTATCAAAGCCATGGCGATCACCGTCATTAACTCCCGGTACAGGACGAACGTTATAACCATCATCACTTTCACTACCAAGCGCGATATTTAGCTGGCCGCTCTCTGTGACTTTAATACCAGATGCCACACTCAATTCTTGATAATCTAAACTACCTAAACCCGCACTTAACTTCGTTCCTTCTTCGTCAGCACGCGCAATGGTGATGATATTGATCACGCCACCAATCGCTTCTGAGCCATAAAGTGACGCACGCGCACCACGCACGTACTCAATACGTTGAACGTAAGTAAGTGGGATTTGGTTAAAGTCCACAGCGCCCTTCGCTGCTCGTGCAAAACGTACGCCATCAACCAGTACTAAAACTTGGTCGGAACTGGTTCCACGAACAAATAAAGACGCTAACTGACCACGACCACCATTTTGTGAAACTTGAATTCCGGTAAGGCGACGCAATACATCTGGTAGGGTTTTCGCTTGAATGCGATCGATGTCTTGTCGAGTAACTACTTCGACATCTGCCAACGTACGGCTTTCGGCTTGCTCAAAACGGTTTGCAGTAACAACGATGGTTTCGTCAGTGGAGGTTTCTTGGGCCTGTAGATAAGAGACAGGTGAAAGCAGCGATGCCAAAGTTATCGCCAGTGCGGATTTTCTCATTGTATTGTCCTAAATCGCGTAATTCCTTCCGAGCCCTGTCATCATGACAGTCCAGTGCTGTGGCTCAGTTGTTGGCAGGTATTCGGACTCAAGAGCACGGGTTTACCGCCTACTTGCTCGACTTCCCACATAAACTAATGCAGTGTCTGATGAGCGTTCGTTCTCTTTTACCGCTGCGCGTCAGTTCTGGATTCACACCAGATTCCCATTTCAGCCATCTAGATTGCTAGATAGCACCAACTTGAGGCAAATATTATTCAGCTATTGATTATTTGTCCAGCCAATATTGCCCTTAGAAGTTGTAACGTCTTGATTGATTTTGCTTTCTACTCTGCCTGTACGCACTATCTTTAAATCAATTCCAGTACAAAACTGGACATCCTATTGAGATTGAATAAAATCTGCGCTCTTAAATTGAATGCACCATAAAAGGTAAGATCATGGCTACTCTTGATGTAAACCCACAACGCTACCAAGAACAACTGGCTGAAAAAGTCGAACGTCTCACTGATATGTTCGCGCCATACAACGTGCCAGAACTGGAAGTGTTTGAATCACCAGAGCAGCACTACCGTATGCGTGCTGAGTTCCGTGTTTGGCATGAAGGCGAAGATCTTTACTACATCATGTTCAACCAAGAAACTCGTGAGAAGTACCGTGTTGACCAATTCCCTGCAGCAAGCCGTCTGATCAACGACCTGATGCCGCTATTGGTTGAAGCGATGAAAGACAACGACTCACTACGTCGTAAACTGTTCCAAGTGGATTTCCTATCGACGCTAAGTGGTGAGATTCTGGTCTCACTCCTTTACCATCGCCAACTTGATGAAGAGTGGATTGAAAACGCGAAAGCCCTTAAACAGCGTTTAAATGATGAAGGCTTTAACCTAAACATCATTGGTCGCGCTCGTAAGATGAAGATTGTCCTAGACCGAGACTACGTTATCGAGAAGCTCGATGTAAATGGTCAAAGCTACATCTACCAACAAGTAGAGAACAGCTTCACTCAGCCGAACGGCAAAGTCGCAGAGAAGATGCTGGAATGGGCGGTCGACTGTACCCAAGAAAGCACTGGCGACCTACTAGAGCTTTACTGTGGTAACGGTAACTTCTCGCTGGCGTTGGCACAGAATTTCGACCGCGTACTGGCAACTGAGCTAGCGAAGCCATCTGTGGTATCTGCACAGTACAACATCGCCGCCAATAAGATTGATAACGTACAAATCTTACGTCTATCAGCAGAGGAATTTACTCAAGCGATCGAAGGTAAGCGTGAATTCCGTCGTCTACAAGATGCAGGTGTAGATCTGGAGAGCTACAACTGCAACACGATTTTTGTCGATCCACCACGTGCTGGGATGGATGTCGATACTTGTAAGATGGTGCAAGGTTACGAGCGCATCATGTACATCTCTTGTAACCCTGAGACTCTAAAAGAGAACTTGGACATTCTATGCGAAACACACAACGTGACGCGTTTTGCTCTGTTTGACCAATTCCCTTATACCCACCATATGGAAGCGGGCGTGCTATTGGAACGCAAAGCGTAACCCACTGCGTCAAATACAAAAAAAGCGAGCTCAATGGCTCGCTTTTTTGTATTTGATTCGTTTTGCTTATTCCGCAGAAGTCTTCTTGCTGACAAAACCTAACTTCTTACCAATCCATGCGAGTAAGATCATTGAAACCATGATCGCAAAGAAGTTTGAGCCTGCTTCTGGGTATTGCGCCTTAATAAACGCAGAGTGGCCAAACGCACCTACGAAGAAACACGCCAAGCCAACTAATGGGATATCTTCTGATACCGGATTATTTAGGTACTCTTGGTAAAGAGCTTGTACAGCCAGTACGAGTGCAATCAATGGGAAGATTGAAAAAGACACTTCACTCATGGTCAACCATGACAACAAAGCATCACCACACATACCTGCAACCAGTGCCAAAATCAGCGTTTTCTTTTCAGATTTATTTCCATTCGACATTATTCTATCCCGCCTTTTAATCGGTTACGTTCACGTTCTTTGCGATACCAATAGGCCCCTTTGGCTATCATTCGCAATTGCATGATCAATCGCTCGGCGAGTTCATCGCGCTCACGTCGATCTAAATCTAAAGCTTCAGCTCCCGAACTGAAAACCAAAGTCACAGACGCTTCTGCTTGAGTATACGCCTCTTCTCTGGTCACGCCGGTGCTCATTAAATACTCGGTTAATTCTGCCGCAAAATGCTGGATTTCTCGAGCAACAGCGGTACGAAATTCAGCAGAAGTGCCGGAGCGCTCACGCAACAACAAACGAAAAACGTTCGGACTACTTTCAATGAATTCCATAAAGGTTTCGACCGAGGTACGAATTACGCTACCTTCTTTCACAATACGTTGACGCGCCTGACGCATCAGTTGACGTAGTAGCAAACCGCCTTCATCAACCATGGTTAAGCCTAGCTCATCCATATCTTTGAAGTGGCGGTAAAAAGAAGTCGGTGCAATCCCTGCCTCTCGGGCGACTTCTCGCAAGCTAAGGCTGGAAAAGCTGCGATCCGCACTTAATTGACTAAATGCCGCATCGATCAATGATCGACGTGTCTTCTCTTTTTGCTGTGCGCGGATTCCCATCGATTTCATTCTTAACTTGCTCTTTTTCTGTAGGGTACAAGAGCCTCAATATAACGCAATTTGCTCCTACGGAGAAAGATATGTTGCTTCGCTCGCTCTGAGCGCCGAGAACGTTACTATTGGCATGCATCTAATTGCAATGTTCTCGATGCAATTTATAGACATACAACATACCAAATCACCCTTTTGGTCGATTCTGCGTGATCACTTCCACTCTCTAACAGGCATGACGTGTACCAATAGAGTAAATGAGTTAAAATCGCGCTAAAGCAATGTTAAGCAAATATAACAAGGAAGGCATCATGGCGCATGTTAATCACTATGACGTGATCGTAATCGGTAGTGGCCCTGGCGGAGAAGGGGCTGCAATGGGATTAACCAAAGCGGGACTGAATGTTGCCATTGTCGAGAAAGAAAGCAGTGTCGGCGGCGGTTGTACTCACTGGGGAACTATTCCATCTAAAGCACTGCGTCATGCCGTTAGCCGCATCATCGAATTTAATAGCAACCCGCTATTTTGTCGAAACAACACCAGCGTTCATGCAACATTTTCTGACATTTTAGGTCATGCTAAATCGGTCATTGATAAGCAAACTCGACTTCGTCAGGGCTTTTATGACCGTAACTCATGCACACTTTTGTTCGGAACCGCGCGATTTATCGATAACTACTCAATTGCAGTGATGCAAAGCGACGGTACAGAAGAAATCTATTCTGCAGATAAGTTTGTCATCGCGACGGGTTCTCGTCCGTATCAGCCTAACGACGTAGATTTCTTGCATGAGCGCATCTACGACAGTGATTCCATTTTGAGCCTGAAACACGACCCTCGCCATATCATCATTTACGGTGCGGGCGTTATCGGTTGTGAATACGCTTCTATCTTCCGCGGCCTTGGAGTGAAAACCGACCTTATCAATACCCGAGACCGCTTGTTGGAGTTTTTGGATAATGAAGTGTCAGATGCGCTGTCTTACCACTTCTGGAACAGCGGTGTAGTAATTCGTAATGATGAGACCTATGAAAAAATCGAAGGCACAGAAGATGGCGTGATTATTCACCTACAATCTGGCAAGAAGATGAAGGCAGACTGCTTGTTGTATGCGAATGGTCGAACAGGTAACACCGATAAGTTGAATTTGGGTGCAGTGGGTCTGGAAGCGGACTCTCGCGGACAACTAAAAGTAAACCGTAACTACCAAACCGATATTGAGCACATTTACGCTGTAGGCGATGTCATCGGTTACCCTAGCCTTGCAAGCGCCGCTTATGACCAAGGGCGATTTGTCGCACAAGCCATTACGAGAGGTCAGGCAGAAAACTATCTGATTGATGACATTCCAACAGGTATCTACACCATCCCAGAGATTAGCTCTGTGGGTAAAACCGAGCAAGAGCTAACAGCTGCGAAAGTACCGTATGAAGTAGGACGCTCTTCGTTCAAGCATCTAGCTCGTGCACAGATCGCAGGAAAAGACATCGGTAGCTTGAAGATATTGTTCCATCGTGAAACCAAAGAAATTTTAGGGATTCACTGTTTTGGCGAACGTGCCGCGGAAATTATCCACATCGGTCAAGCCATTATGGAGCAAAAAGGCTCAGCGAATACCATCGAGTATTTCGTCAATACCACCTTCAACTATCCAACAATGGCCGAAGCGTATCGTGTCGCTGCGTTGAATGGTTTGAACCGCTTGTTCTAATCTATGCTTCTTGATAGCAGACAGAAAAACAGCAGGCTTGGACCTGCTGTTTTTATATCAACATTGTGCGAGGAAGGTATCCTTGTGCCATTGATAGAGAAAGATAACCCCTAAACCAATACCCCGCATCAACATAAAGCTCGTCATTGCAAACCACAGCGCGTGATTTTCCCACTCGGCGAATAAGTAAAAGACAACGAAGAAACTGCTGGTCGCGACAAACATACTATTGCGCATGTCTTTGCCTTTGGTTGCACCGACAAAAATGCCATCCAATAGAAAGCACCACATCGACGCAAGTGGCATCACCACCAGCCAAGGTAGATACACCGCTGCTTGCTGTTGTACCACCTCAATTGAAGTGATCATGGCGATCAACTGCGATCCCGCCAAACCAAAGAGCGCGGTCAGTCCTAAGCAAATAACCAAACTCCAAAAGAAAGTGCCGACAAGCGATGCACTCAATTGTTGCCTATCTTTGGCACCAATCGCCTTCCCGACCATGGCCTCCATTGCATAAGCAAAGCCATCCATGCCATACGAGATAATCATCAGGAAGCTCATCAGAACCGCATTTGCAGCGACAACCTCATCACCAAAGCTCGCACCTTGGAACGTCATAAAGCTAAAAGCCGCTTGCAGACACAAAGAGCGTAAGAAAATATCACGATTCAATTTCACGAATCGCCCTAAACCGTGTTGAGTGCTGGTTAGCAACTTTTGAGGTGATGGTAATTGCCTCTCTCGCCAGGTTTTCCAGACACACATGAGACCAAAACCCATGCCTGAGTAGTCAGCAATCACCGATGCCAGTGCAGCGCCTTCTACTTTCCACCCCAAACCAATCACAAACAACAAATCGAGGACAATATTCGTCACGTTAGTGATGATCACCATCCACATTGGTGCTTTGGAATTTTGCGTTCCGAGCAACCATCCCAACAACACAAAGTTCATTAGCGCAGCGGGGGCACTCCACACTCGGATAGAGAAATATTGCATGCCGTAGTGCTTCACTTCAGCACTGGCGTCACTCCAGCCAAAGATCAAATCAGCAATCGGGTTATGGGCAATAAGGAAGACTAACGCAAACAGCAGCGCCATAAGTGAGCCTTGCATGAACACTAAGGCAAGTTGCTTTCGGTCTTCACCGCCATAGGACTGCGCCGCCAACCCAGTAGTCGACATACGCAAAAAACCAAGCAGCCAAAATGTCACGCTGATCATGGTACTGCCCAACGCAACACCGCCCAAATACCAAGCGTGGTCTAGATGACCAATCACCGCAGCATCGACCAAACCGAGCAATGGAACAGTAATATTCGACAGCACCATAGGTATAGCTAAAGCTAAGACTTGGCGATGAACTTTTGGGTTAGATAAAGGAGAGAAGATTGAATTTGTCACAGGCACCTCATCAGTAAGATCGACGAGTGTACCTGAGCGCTTAACGACTAGCCAATTACCACTTGATATGAACGAGTACTGGCGTGAGGCGATGCTTCAACATTGGAATCTTATTAAGCCAACGCTGCCAAGCTTTCCAACGAGAACAGAATCTATCGAATGGCGAGAAAGCTTTCACCCACTGTGCCCATGGTAACCATTGCAATATCTGTGCTGCAGGCGCTTCAAAGCCATGAGCATAACGATCAGAGCCAAGCTTTTGTCCCCACTTGGTTTCCGTTAAATCTCCTGCCAGCACCATACACAGTTCAGCAGAAACAAAATGTCGACCTAAGGTTTGAATAAATTTCGCGACTTGACGCTCTGTGCAATCGAGCAGTGCCATTTCACATAAAATGAGTACCGGTGCTTGCTCTGGAATGGCTAACGTCTCTAGCCACGACATTTCATCCACACTGCCACAGCGATGTTCATAACGTTCATTTTTGTGGAACAAACGCTGACGCCATACCAAATTTTCCGTCACATCCAGCTCTATCCAATGGCAGCGTCCATTATCCAAACGATAAAAGCGGGTATCCAACCCCGCTCCAACATTGATTATCCAAGCATCGGGATACTGCTGTAAGAAGTGACTAACCTGCTGGTCACAAAGCTGAGTCAGCGTCACGTGCAGCAATTGCTTCTGCGCAATATCACCACTCAAACAATCCGGCGCCATCTTACAGCTCAAACACGCTTTAGCAGCTATCGGATCGTACACCAAGCCATTGTCGACCATGCTTTCACGGCTACGCAATAACAGTGGCTTTAATAAATGGTTAGGAACTTGATGTTTAGACTGAGACATGGGCATTTCCTGCGCCAGAGAGAAAACATAGACATTAATAAAGATGATAATGAATATCAATTACATTATCAAGCTTATAAATTGGTCAAAACAAACAAGGTCAAGATGATGAGCAAGCTTTTGGAGGAAGTAGAAAAAGAGAAAAGACAAAACAGCCCAGATCAACTGGGCTGCTTAAATACATTTACATCCAATCGGTATTACGAATAATACCAACGGCTAAGCCTTCAATCGTAAGGTGCTGAGACGTTAAGTCCACTTGGATTGGGGCAAACTCTTCATTCTCAGCATGCAGTAATATGGTTGAACCTTTGCGCTCCAAACGCTTCACAGTCACATCATCATCAACACGCGCAACGACAACTTGACCGTCTCTCACGTCTTGGGTTTTATGCACCGCGAGCAAATCGCCATCCATAATCCCGATGTCTTTCATACTCTCGCCATTTACACGAAGTAAGAAATCCGCTTGCGGTTTGAACATCGCAGGATCGACTTGGTAGTGCGCCTCTACGTGCTCTTGAGCCAGAATTGGCTCACCCGCTGCGACTTGACCAATCAAAGGCAAACCCTGCTCATCATTGGCTGCGTCTTCAAGCAGGATACGAATCCCACGAGAAGCGCCTGGAATAATTTCAATTGCTTGCTTACGAGCAAGCGCTTTTAGGTGTTCCTCTGCGGCATTCGCAGAGCGGAAGCCAAGCTCACGCGCAATCTCTGCACGAGTTGGTGGCATTCCGGTGTCATCGATTTTACTTTTGATCAAATCGAAGACTTGTTGTTGGCGTGGCGTTAACGGCTTCATGTCTCACCTGTCTTTTTATACAGTTAACTGTGAGTATATCCAGTAAATGCTCAAATGAAAACCCAATTGGTTGTTTTTTAATTTATTTGTGGGGAGCTTTCAGCTTACCGATTAAGTTCATTCTTTATTCGTTTAAAACACCGACTTTTCAGTTAATCAAGTCAAAGCAATAACTTAGGGGTTCGACTAATTTACAGCCAATAAAATTAAAAGGTTTGACCAGTTTCTGGTATCCTTGCAGCGCTTAAATTTTATCGCCTAGGCTTATTTCTATTGCCGTACTCATCTCTTTTTATAGAGAAGACATGCAAAGCGGAAACTGAAATAAGGTTAGGCCTGTTTGAATACCTATTGAGGCTGTGAACTTTATGTCTTCTGGACAATCATTTTCACGTTCATTACTAAAACTACCTTTATCGGTACTGGTAAAGGGCACCGCAATCCCGTCGAACCCGATTGAAGATCTGAACATCGACCTAACTAAACCGATTGTATATGCCCTGCCGTTCCGCTCGAACGTGGATTTGCTGACACTGCAAAAACAAGCCATGAGCCTTGGTCTACCCGACCCGCTCAGCCCGCTGGAAATCAATGGCAAAACGCTGAACCGTTTCGTCTTTATCGCTGCGCGTCCAACTGTGATGAACAACGATAATGATGTCCCAACCGATTCTGTTTCTCTGTTCACTGACTTACTGGAACTGCACAAGCTGGATAGTGAGTTGGATGTTCAAATGATCCCTGCAACCGTGCTTTGGGGTCGTAAGCCAGGTAAAGAAGAGAACCAAAAGCCTTACCTTCAACCGATGAATGGTCCGCAAAAAGCCAAAGCAGTAATGGCGGCGGGACGCGACTGCTTAGTTCGCTTTAGTCCCGTGGTATCTCTGCGTTATATGGCAGACTCTCACGGTACCGACAGCGCAATTGCGCACAAACTGGCTCGCGTGGCGCGTATCCACTTCTCACGCCAGAAACTGGCTGCTTCAGGCCCAAACCTGCCACAACGCCAAGTGTTGTTTGCTCGTTTACTAAAATCTCCAGCTATTGAACTGGCGATTGCTGACGAAGCCAAGAGCAAAAACATCTCGATTGATAAGGCACGTAAAGAAGCCCACGACATCATGGATGAAATCGCTGCCGACTTCTCCTATAGTCTGGTGAAAAACGGCGACCGCATCCTGAGTTGGTTATGGACAAGACTATACCAAGGTTTGCACATCAATAACGCCTCGACTGTGCGTCGTTTAGCGCAAGACGGCCACGAAATTGTGTACGTTCCGTGTCACCGTAGTCACATGGACTACCTGCTGTTGTCTTATGTTTTATACCATGAAGGCATGGTGCCTCCGCACATTGCGGCAGGCATTAACTTGAACTTCTTCCCGGCCGGTCCGCTTTTCCGTCGTGGTGGGGCGTTCTTTATTCGTCGTAGTTTTAAAGGCAACAAACTGTACTCAACCATTTTCCGTGAGTATCTAGCTGAGCTGTTTGCCAAAGGCTATTCAGTCGAGTACTTCAGTGAGGGTGGTCGTTCACGTACAGGTCGCTTACTGCAAGCGAAAACGGGTATGCTGGCTATGACCATCCAAGCAATGCTACGTGGTTTAAACCGCCCAGTAACGCTAGTGCCGGTCTACATCGGCTACGAGCACGTAATGGAAGTGGGCACTTACGCGAAAGAGCTGCGTGGCAAACGCAAAGAGAAAGAAAACGCAGGGCTTGTACTGCGTACTCTGCGTAAACTGCGTAACTTTGGTTTGGGCTATGTGAACTTCGGTGAGCCAATTCAGCTCAACCAATACTTGAACGAGCATGCTCCTGAGTGGACGAAAGACATCGACAGCATGGGTGGTAACAAACCACAATGGATGAATCCTGTGGTGAACGACCTCGCTAATAAGATGATGACGCACATCAATGATGCGGCGGCGGCAAACGCGTTGACCTTGTGTGCAACCGCACTGCTTGCTTCTCGTCAACGTGCACTTTCTCGTGACTCGCTGATCAACCAGATCGAGTGTTACTTAAAGCTACTCAAAAATAATCCGTACTCAAGCACCTCCACTATCCCTACCGAAAGTGCTGAGGAGTTGGTCGATCATGCAATTTCGCTTGATAAGTTCGTGATTGAAACCGATAGCATGGGTGACATCATTTCGCTGGACCGTAGCCAATCGATCCTGATGACTTACTATCGCAACAACATCATTCACTTGTTCGCTCTGCCGTCATTAATTGCCCAAATGCTCATTCGTCAGCGCAACCTTTCGGTAGCCAAGATTCAAGCGAATGTCGCGCAAGTCTACCCATTCTTGAAGAAAGAGCTGTTCTTAAGTTACCAAGAAGACGAGTTAGATGAATTGGTCGTTAAAACACTGCATGAATTTGCCGATCAGAAAATGATTAGTCTGGATGGTGATAAGCTAGAGATCAATCAGTCGAACAACCAGCCTTTGGTTCTGTTAGGTCGCACGATAACTGAAACGCTGCAACGCTACTCTATCGCGATGAACTTGCTTGTTGCTTACCCTGAACTCGGTAAATCGGACCTAGAGCAGAAGAGCCAAGATATTGCTCAGCGCCTAGGGCGTTTGCACGGTATTAATGCGCCAGAATTCTTCGATAAAGGTGTGTTTACCGCGATGTTCAATACGCTCAAACAGCAAAAATACCTCGATAACGATGGTAACTGTGACACGAAGAAAACGCAGCAATTTGCACGACTACTGTTCACTCTGCTTTATCCAGAAGTGAAACTGACGATCGAAGAGAGTATTCACCAACTTCGGTCGTAACCGTTTTATCTTCTTTCAATAAGAAAAAGGCATCCAATCGGATGCCTTTTTCTATTTCTTCGCTTACCAAAATGCGACCAGTAACCCTATCGCTATCACCATGCCAACATAATTGTTGTTAAGGAAAGCCTTAAAGCACAACTCACGCTCACGGTGACGAATTAAGTGCTGCTGATAAACAAACAACGACGCTGCAATCAAAAGGGTCCAGTAGTAACTTTGTCCCAATTGGTAGAACTGTCCTAACCAAACCAACATCGCGAGTGTAATCAGTTGCAACACACCAATAATAAGCTTGTCATGACGACCAAACAGAATTGCCGTCGATTTAATGCCAATCTTTAGATCATCATCTCGGTCTACCATCGCATATTGAGTGTCGTACGCAATGGTCCACAAAGCGTTAATGAGGAACAAAAACCAAACAATCAATGGTAATTCCCCAGTTTGTGCAGCCCACGCCATTGGAATCGCCCAGCTAAAAGCCAAGCCTAAAAATAGCTGTGGAATATGAGTGTAACGCTTCATAAATGGATAGATGAACGCCAACACAATGCCAGCGAAGGATAGCTGAATCGTCAGCGGGTTCATGATCAGCACTAACAAAAACGAGCTGATACCCAAAACCAAAAATAATCCAATCGCTTCTTTTGCTGTCACTTTCCCTGATGGCAGTGGACGTTGCTTAGTACGCTTTACATGGCCGTCGACTTTGCGATCTGCAAAATCATTAATCACGCACCCCGCACTACGCATTAGGAATACCCCCAATACAAACACGATGAATACATCCCAACTCGGCATCCCTTGGGCTGAGATAATTAGCGCCCAAATCGTTGGCCACATCAGTAACAGTGAACCAATCGGGCGATCCATGCGCATCAGTTGCCAATATGCTTTGGCTTTTTCTGCGGACATTTACACTGTCTCCTTAGCGTAAACTGGTGAATTAGATAAGAATAACTCGGCGACTAGCATCGGTTTGTGATTCATCCACAACCTTGAGCGTCGCGCTAACAAACGTCCTTCTGGTACGGCTACCCATCCCATTTGTAAAGAGTCTCGCTCAACGTTATCTGCGCTGAACACTGTTAATCCTAATGGGATATCCCCTTGTTGAGCCAAATCATACTGCTGATCAACTAAGGTTGAGCGAGGAATCAATGTCCGCCCAATAACCCAGTTATTATTGTCACCGCACAAAATTACCTCTCTCAGTAAGCAATCTTGTTCGGACAATAACTGGCTTTCGTCCTGTTTTAATGTCGCTGCAGTGACGATCTGATTTTGTAGCAATTCTACCGTTAACGCTTGGCAGTGCTGTTTTAAACGACGTGACAAAGACCCTTGCTCTTCAAGCCAGTGCTTGGCAAATTCATTTGGAAATTCGAATTCTTCGGGGTTTTGCCACTCTACTTCCAATAAAGAAGCAAGATAGAGTGATGTTGGCTGATTCATACTAGTATTCAATTGGAGGCTTTATGCGTACAATAAAGCAACAACTTACCGTCCATAGTAATGTATGTAACCGTAAGTTCCGTTATTTGTTATAGACGGCCCATTGTATCAAGACTGAAGCGATTCGAATATCGCGATCCAGAGAAAGAAAAGTTAGAAATATGTACAAACGTTATATAGCCCAAATTATTTTTGCGTTAACCATACTATTCGCCGCACCAAGTTGGGCTGAAACGGAAGAAGCTGGACCTAAGTTGGCATACTTTACCCTAGAGCCTGACCTCACTACTAACTTTTACACCAAAGGCAAAAAGTTAGGTTATGTGCAAGTGCGCATCGACATCATGGTAATGAGTCAACAAGATTTATCAGTTGTTGAGCATCACCAACCTTTGATTCGCGATGCAGTGATTGAATTATTGGGTAAGCAAACAGAAGATACGATTAAGTCCCTGTCTGGCCGAGAAGATCTGCGCAAAACCTTAGTGACGACCCTCAACGAAACGCTTTTGCCTGAAACAGGTAAAACCATCATTGCCGATTTGTTGTTTACAAAATACCTTTATCAATAAACCCAAATCCGTTTTGAACATAAAAAAGACCGCTCTTGAGCGGTCTTTTCATTTCATCTGCTTTAGGCTTGCTGTTGGTATTTCATCTTGCCTGAATCAAACAGCGCAATCGCCATCCCCGACAGTAGCCCAACTAAGTGAGCGGTGTTTGCAATCGCCATAAATGGCTGCACAAAACCAAGAACTAACCATACCAACATAAAGACGATGATTGGCTTGGGTAGCGTAAGGCCTAAATGTGGCAAGCGGTAACCCAATATCCACAAATAACCAAGCAGTGCATAGACCACACCAGACAAGCCGCCGAAGTTAGCCCCTTCAACATAGAACTGGCCTGCCCCTGAAAGCGCTGCCGACACCACAAAGAGTTGCAATAGCTTACCGGAACCGAGACGACGTTCGATGTCGCCCCCCAACTGCCACCACCATAGTAAGTTAAACACGATGTGAGTTACTGAAAAGTGCAGTAACGCATGACTTAGCCATCGCCACACTTGCCATTGTTGCCCCTCAAAAGCCGGGAAGTGCAACAACTTAAACACGCCATTGCCAAAGCCAAACATTTGTAACAAGTAGATGATGATACAGACTGTCATGATCAGCAAAGTCATGGGGCCAGCTTTCGCTTTGACCATGCTCATGATACTCGGGCTGGAATAATGAAATGTGCTCTTACGAGTATCGGCAACGTCCCACGAGGCGGCGCTGTATTTTGAATCAGACGGGTTAGCAAGGAACAGCTTAAGTTCGGCTTCCGCTTCTATTTCATGCTGGCTATCAGTCAGCCACAGCGCAAATTGCCCATCCCCTTCAGGCATCATTTCGATGTCAATTTGGCGAGAGGCCATATAATCAATAAAGGCTTGCGCCATACGTGGATTATTTAACGTTACCAATCTCTTCATTAACTTCTCACTATCGGTAGTTCTGCTCGATGCCAGGCTTCAAAGCCACCATCTACACTGTACACCTGTTCAAAGCCTTGGTTAACTAAATATTGCGCCGCACCTTGGCTACTAATGCCGTGGTAACACATCACCAGAATAGGTTGTTCGAACTCCACTTCATCCATAAACGCAACGATCGTATCGTTAGTTAAATGATACGCGGACTCCGCATGCGCAACGGCAAACGATTGAGGGTCACGGATATCTACAAGCTTCGCATCACCCTGCTCGAGCAGCGCTTGCGCACCTTGTACATCGATATGCTTAAACTGATCCATTTACTTTCTCATTGTCTTATTAATATACCCAAGCAACCTCGAACCTAACGTACTAATCAGCACCCGTGGTACAGCATAAAATCCATATTTGAAGCTGCTTGGGTATACTGCCGCTATTGTAACCTATCCAACGGCAAACTTAGACACATGGATAATCAGGTTTTCCAAAAGTGTACACATTCCAACCATTTGTGGATAAAGCTGTGAATTGCGTTGATAAAGTGTATTTGGATCTTTTGATCCACAATATGTAGTGATGATCCTGATCTAACTGTGTGTATATCTATAACTATCCCCAGATGGAAAAGTGCTTGAATCCCTTATTTTGTCCGGGTTTCGAACAGTTGATAAATAATTACTTCACAGAGTTATACACAGGCAGCACATAAAATCCGGATCGCAAACGCTATCGATTTTCGATCGACAATAAAAAAGCCGAGATCACATGATCTCGGCTTTCTATGAAAATCTTACTTTCAATTAGCAGTGGAAATTAAAATTCACCCACGGCCAATTTTAGTTTCTTCATTGCATTTTTTTCTAGCTGGCGAATACGCTCGGCGGAAACACCGAACTCATCAGCTAAGTCTTGCAATGTTGCTTTCTCATCATCTAACCAACGAGAACGCACGATGCGCTGACTACGCTCATCCAAACTCGCTAATGCATGACCCAAGCGATTGTTGGTATGCATTTCCCAGTTGGCGGCTTCAATGTTGTCGGCCACATCAGACGATTTGTCTTCTAGGTATAGCATCGGCGCTGTGTAAGCGTTTGAACTGTCGTCTTCATCAGTTGGCATATCAAAGGTTGAATCCACCGCCGCTAAGCGTGATTCCATCTCGCGAACTTCAGAAGGCTCAACACCTAACTCGCGCGCAACGGTTTCCACTTCACCGTTGTTAAACCAACCCAAGCGCTTTTTCGACTTACGCAGGTTGAAGAACAATTTACGTTGCGCTTTAGTGGTCGCAATTTTCACGATACGCCAGTTACGTAGCACGTATTCGTGGATCTCTGCTTTGATCCAGTGGACAGCGAAAGAAACCAAGCGAACCCCTACTTCTGGGTTAAAACGCTTAACGGCTTTCATTAGACCGATGTTACCCTCTTGCACAAGATCCGCCATTGGCAAACCGTAGCCAGAGTAACCACGAGCAACGTGAACAACGAATCGTAGGTGCGAAAGAATTAGACCTTTTGCAGCCTCAATCTCACCTTTATAGTGTAATCGTTCTGCCAGCTCACGCTCTTCGTCTGCAGTCAGCATTGGGTAGCTGTTTACTGAGCGAATATAGCTATCAAGGCTATCTTGCGTGACTAGAGCCATCGGATACGCTTCTTTTGTCATTCAATTCCTCATCAATCTCTGATCTGGAGCATTACATTGCAATTTAGCTTCGATATCTTGAACTCAAAATGAACAAGTTTCAAGAAGGGGAAGCAATTATCCATAAACATTTGGTCTAAGCAAGGGTTCAAAATTAGCTAGTGCTAATAAAATCCAAGTAATAAGACCGCCATCACTTAAACTGGTTCAATTTCTTTTAAATGTCGTTGCGCAGAAAAGCGCGCCGCAATACATCCCAAAAGACTCCCAATGATGATTAGTAACAAAGATTCATCCCAACTTAGACCAATCAGGCGGAACTGGCTATCGTACAACGCAGCAAGGTCTTCCACCGCACTATTCATGACAATGGTCACTAAAGCCGTTACCAACCACGCAATAGTGGCACCTAACACGCCAAACCACATACCTGTGTACAAGTAAGGGCGCAGAATGAAACTGTCCGTCGCACCGATCAGTTTCATGGTTTGAATCTCTTCTTTATTCGCCAGCACATTAAATCGCAATGTATTGCCAACGATTAAAAATACCGCACCGAGCATCAGCACTGTCAGGGTAATGACAATAATACTCGCGAGAGTTTTGATTGCATCAAGACGCGCCAGCCAGTCTTCGTCAAGTCTCACGTCGGTCACATCTTGTTGCTCTCGAACGTCTTTGGCTAATGACTGAATATCACTTTTTAGCTCCGAATCTGGCGTAATCACCAACACACCAGGAAGCGCATAGCCACTTAAAAGACTGATAGCTTGGTCGAACCCTGCATATTGGCTTAAATCAGATAGACCTTGTTGCGGTGAAATATATTCTACCTCTTTTACCAAAGGCCAAGTTTCAATTTGATCTTTGAGAACCATCACTCGCGCATCCGGCATGCCTTCAACTAAGTAAGCACTAACTTGTGAAGGAGAAGCGACATCTTCCGCTGCCCCTGCAACGTTTTTCCCCAATAGATACAAACAAGCTGGCATGGCAAGTGCCATGGAGATGACCGCTAGGGTCAGAATGTTGCCTAGTGGTCGTTGCCATAAGGCGCTAAAAGAGGATTTAGCTTGTTTTGCGTGGACAGAGAAAAAACCATCGGTATTCGCACGCTTGGCACTGCGGCCTTTCCCCTTCTTTTGGGAGTGCTTGTTACCTGCCATAGTCTTCTACCTCACTTAGGAAGCCTTGGTTCAATTCAAAATGACGATACTGTGGGCGAGTGTTTACTAACCCCACATCGTGCGTGGCAAGTAAGATTGTCACGCCCGCACGGTTAAATTCTTCGAATAGACGCAACACACGGTTGGATAATTCTGGGTCAAGGTTACCCGTAGGCTCATCAGCCACCAGCAACGTTGGTCGATTAACCACAGCACGGGCAATACCGACGCGCTGTTGCTCACCACCAGAAAGTTGACTAGGTAGACAACGAGCTTTATCGAGTAAGCCCGTTTTATCTAACGCCGCAGAAACACGGCGTTTGATTTCGTTTTCAGAAATCGATTCGATACGCATTGGCAGAGCGACATTGTCGTACACACTGCGATCCATCAATAGGCGATGATCTTGAAAAACAATCCCAATATTGCGGCGCAAAAAAGGGATGTCTTTGCCTGGAATACGCGTGATGTCGTGGCCATTAAAATGGATTTTGCCATCGGTTGGTCGCTCTATCGCGCAGATCAATTTCAGCAAGGTACTTTTACCAGCCCCGGAATGTCCGCCTAAAAACGCCATTTCACCGCGCCTCAGGTGAAAATCGACTTTTTGCAGTGCTTGTCGACCACCTCGGTAAGCTTTGCTTACTTGCTGAAATTTGATCACCGTTGATTTCCTCTAACTCTTTTTATTCTTCACGACTAAACAGTGCGTCAATAAACTCTTGAGTTTCAAATGGACGCAAGTCTTCGATACCTTCACCCACACCAATGTAACGAATTGGAATACCGAACTGATCAGCGATAGCGAAAATTACGCCGCCCTTGGCTGTACCATCCAGCTTAGTCAAAGTAATCCCGGTTAGAGGGGCAACATCACTGAAAAGTTTCGCTTGGCTAATGGCATTTTGTCCTGTACCTGCGTCAAGCGTTAGCATGATCTCATGTGGTGCAGAGTCATCAATTTTCTTCATCACACGTACAATCTTACGCAGCTCTTCCATTAGGTTCGCTTTGTTCTGTAGACGACCTGCTGTATCAGCAATCACCACATCCACACCACGTGCTTTTGCCGCTTCAATCGCATCATAGATAACAGAGGCACTGTCTGCGCCAGTATGTTGAGCAATCACAGGAACATTATTACGTTCACCCCACACTTGTAGCTGCTCAACCGCTGCGGCACGGAAAGTATCTCCCGCTGCAAGCATCACTTTTTTGCCTTGAGTTTGGAACTGCTTGGCAAGCTTACCGATGGTCGTGGTTTTACCCACGCCATTTACACCCACCATCAAGATGACGTAAGGCGTTTTGTTGCTATCGATTTCTAGTGGCTGTTCGACTTTAGAAAGAATCTCAGCCATTTCTTCTTTCAACAAACCATAAAGGGCTTCGCCGTCTTTCAGATCGCCACGTGTGGCTTTTTCTGTCAGGTTGTTGATAATTTTTGTTGTGGTATTCATGCCCACATCAGCAATAAGCAGTTGCTCTTCTAGCTCTTCAAATAAGTCTTCATCGATTTTCTTACCGCTGAACAGACCGAAGAAGCCAGCACCAATATTTGCTTTTGTTCGGCTTAGGCTGCGTTTAAGACGAGCAAAAAAGCTTTCTGTTGGCTTTTCTTGTTCTTGAACACGAGGCGCGGCCGATACGACTTCTGGCTCCTCTGCTTCTGCTTCTGCTTCTGCTTCTGCTTCTGCTTCTGCTTCTGCTGGGGCAGCCTCTGATTGTTTCTCTTCTTCTTCAAGTTCTGGCGTTGCTTCCGCTTGCTCAGCAACCGCTTCGGTTTGCTGCTCTTCAGAAGGCGCTTCCACTGCTTCTTCTTTTACTGTTTCTTCAGTTTTTGGTTTTGGGCTTTGTTCTTCGTCACCAAAACCTAGCCACGAAAGTAATCCGCGCTTCTTTTTTTCCGTCATCTGGGGCTATCCTAGATTGTTCTTTTATCTATTAATGACTCTTTTTTGACAAGATTATTATCTGTCTAAAAAAGGCTAATGACAAAGTTCTGAAAACTTTCCGATTAGGTAATTCTAATCTTATTAGTGTTACACTCTGTCATCTTGAATATTCTGGGCTGTATCCAAGCTCCAAGCTCATTGCTTGGGCGATTAGATATAGTATCACTTTATTAGCGGTCAAAAAATCTATGGTAAGACGTCGCCAGCAAAACTCATCACAAAAAAAGCCAACAACGGGCTTTGTTCGCATTATTAGTGGCTTATGGAGAGGCAGAAAACTTCCTGTACACGATGCTGAAGGCTTACGCCCCACGACCGATCGCGTCAAAGAAACGCTGTTTAACTGGTTAGCTCAAGATGTACCACAGGCAAAATGTCTCGACTTGTTTGCTGGCTCTGGCGGCTTGGGATTTGAGTCAGCTTCGCGCCAAGCAGAGCAAGTGACCATGGTTGAGCTAAACCCACAAGCTTTCCAACAGTTACAAAAGAATGTTGCCTCTCTTAACGCGAACAACATCCAAGTGGTAAATACCGACGCACTGAGTTTTTTGAAGCAACCGGGTTCTGCTCACCATGTGGTGTTTATTGACCCACCGTTTCGCAAAGGTCTATTGGATGAGACCGTGGCTCTGCTAGAACAAAATGGCTGGCTCGCGGAAGATGCGATGATTTATATTGAAACAGAAAAAGAACTCAATATTGCCGACTTACCAGAAAACTGGCAATTACATCGAGAAAAAACAGCAGGCCAAGTGAGCTATCGTCTGTACGAACGTACCTCCGCATAACGCCTCGATTTAAAAGGATACTTAAATGAAAGCACTAATTATGCTGGCCAAAGCGGCTATCGCCTTTGTTTGGTTAGTATTAATCCTAAATATTTTTATGCCCTTCCCCGGCAATGCCGCGATTGCGCTATACATCATGACCGCTTTTTTGTTCATCATGCACGGTTTACAAATGGCCATCTTCATTGGTGCATTTGGCGACAAAATAAAAATGAGCAATTGGGAAAAATATTCAATCCTGATTTTTGGTATTTTTGCCCTACTCGATATTCGTCGTAAACACATGATGTAATCGCTCAGATACGAAAAAGCCGCTCTTGTGAGCGGCTTTTTTCTGCGTTTCGTTCGTCACCCAATGTAACTTTTTACACCATCTAAGAACATTTGAGTGGAGATCATCACCAGTAACAAGCCCATTAAGCGTTCTACCGCCTTCAAGCCACGTTCACCCAACAAGCGATTAAAGAAGCCATAAAACATCAGTATAAAAAATGTTGCGCCCCACGCAATTACGACTGATGCTGACATTTCCAACATTTTCTCTGGATGTTGCGAAGACAGTAAAAGCAAGGCTGCAATCACTGAAGGGCCCGCGATCATAGGAATGGCCATCGGAACAATAAAGGGCTCCTCGCCTGCTGCCAGTCCAGTGATGCTGCCAGCACTCGGGAAAATCATCTTAATCGCAATAATGAAGAGAATAATGCCACCTGAAATGCTGAGCGTTTCTGGCTGGACATGCAAAAAACTTAAGATGCTTTGTCCTGCAAACAGAAACAGCATCAAGATCAGTAAGGCAAACAGTAGTTCACGAATCAATACCTTACGACGACGCTTGGGATCGATATGTTTGAGAATAGACAACACAATCGGCAAGTTACCGAGGGGGTCCATGATTAGAAACAGCATGGTCGCTGCAGAAAGAATGTCCATATTCTGGCCTCACCTAAAAAATGGCGGCCAGTGTATAGCAAACTGACAACATGAGTATATGACTGAGGGCGAAAACACCATAGTCACCCTCGATCTTAGCCGCCGTTTAGTGATTGCAAACTCGCGCCATATTGACCACAAACTTACCTTCAAGCTCACGAATTTTGTCGCGCTTGAGCAAAAATGCTAGTAATGCATCTAAGTCTAGATCATTCAGTTTACAGGTGTGAAAGCGAACGCTAGCACCAAAGTGCTGTGTGAGGGCTTCGCGATCCATTGGTGTTTCTCTAAGTAGGTTTAGCAGCTCGTGAGCATGGATTTCACTCATTATTGACTCCAGTTATTAAGAACAATGCGTTCAGTTTACTGAAATCCTCAAGAGCTGCTTTGACTTAAATTAGTAAATGATTGAGGCAACAATGAGGGCATGAGCAAAAAAGTAACTGCCACTCACCCACAAATAGGCGTGTTTCATCGGTTTTCGATAACCGTGTATCGCGTATGCCAGCGCCGAATAGATCAGAACTAAGGTTCCGCTAAAACCGATAGCATTGGCGTAACTCGGCACTTGTAACCAAACTTCACCGGCTGCCCAAGCAAGTTGAACCAGCATCATCCCCATGATCACAACAGGGAATACCAGAGAGTCGAGTTGAGGTAGCAACAAAAAGAACGCTACGATACTCGCTGCAAGCAGCAGGGCCAACAGCCACCAGACAATCTCACCATTAAGCTGCACCCAAAATGACTTGCTGTAGCATACCTGGGCAACCAGATAAGCCGTAAAATAGATTAGCTTACGAGTTTTAAACGAGTGCAGCGTATCTGCCACCATAGACACAATAAGCCCACCCGCAATCCAGTAGGTATATGTTGCGGATGCACCTTGAGTTAACACCAACACAAGAAGAAGTAGCAGAGTAAAGATTTTAAACACGAGGGATTGTGTCGGGTTAGCTTGCTTTGCTCCCAACACGGAATACACACCTGATAGCCCTATCGCCAGCCAACTCCACATGCAGTATACACCTTTTACTTAAACTCGCCGCTAGTCTAGGTAGACCAGTTTTGATGTAAAGACGCAATCTACGAAAGTTGGATCTCGCTAGCGATTCGAAACATTTTGTAACCCTCAGCCTACGTAATAATAAAGCCGATGAGCCTGAATGATGCCACTAAACATTGGGGCCAAGCTTTGCTCATCAGCCGAACCCATCAAATCACACGACACAATAACCAACGCTTTCTAAAACTATTTAACTGAAAAACAGATAAGTGCTCCAGGTAAGCCGCTACTTCACAAACTGACGATTAAACCACCAGGATGTATGTAATGCAGGCAACAAGAATAAATAACAGACACAAAATAGAAAATAGTCTTAGTAGCGCCCTAAGAGAGGAAAAACTACTGATGACTAGGGGTAAAAACTAAGAAAACCGACCTTAATTCAGTAAAAAAAACATCAGACAAGAAAAGTAAGTCAATGATAAATAAAACCATAATTTCAATAACAGATAAAAGTGCGGACTTCATAAACCATAAAATCACTAAACACTTTTGAAGCCCATATTTTCTCATAAGGTAAGAAAATCTCACTCCATGCTTTCGATTTGACGATGCAACCTCATAGCACATTTTTTAATTTTCTCAATTTTTGAGAAATACAGACAAAATAAACACCCAACATACCATTCGAAACAAAAAACAATTACAAAGCCAACATCACAAACCATTTAACATTATAAAATCATACACTTAAAACAAAAAAGGATAGAAATAAAACAATGTGAACACTTTAAATACAGCACAAAAAACATAGTTTCATTAGTCAGAATCACGTAAAACCAGACAAGTTAAGTGTGGTTTTTGAAAAGATTAACGAGCATATGTTGATCAAACCCCAAAAACAGTGCTATATTAAATTCATCGAGTTCATCAAAGATTAAGGGGTAGTGTTATGATTTCATCTTCTCAAAAACAAGGGCTGGTTATGATTGCAGTGGTTGTGGGTTTAATGACACTGCC
>NZ_JAWOTF010000030.1:26081-35402 GCF_033338735.1 Vibrio sp. Vb1127
GGTAGTGTTATGATTTCATCTTCTCAAAAACAAGGGCTGGTTATGATTGCAGTGGTTGTGGGTTTAATGACACTGCCAATGATGTACTAACCAAATGATTTAAAATAAAAAAGGACGCAAATGCGTCCTTTTTTATTTATCTGTATAGCTCTACTGAATGTGCTTAGACAAAATATCCCAGTGCATATAGTAGAAACCAAGAGCGGCCAACGTAATCAACGTCATTAGCAAAATTGCTGTACGCCAAATAAAGCGAGAGCTTCTTGGTGTCAGCTCTTTTTCACAAGCATCACATGCCGCCATAAAGCCTTTACGATCATCCAGCTTGTAATCGTCTTCGTGCACCACTTTGTTACGCACGGTTGCGATGAATCGAAGCTTTGCTATCACGTCATGCGGTAAACGTTCTTCACAACTATTAATAAGTTGGTGCAACCCTTTCCCTTCTGCATGGTACTGAGTACGCAAAAGTTTTTCGATCGTTCGGGTACGCATGACTACTTTTTCAATATCTGACATCGTAACCCTCCTTACCAGACCCTTCCTATGTTCATTATTTTTATTCTTCTATAAATTTAGAGCTTTTTCGAGCCGTTAAGTGCAATTTTACTTTCAATTTGTGCCCTTGAGCGCATATAGCCAGACAAGTGAAAGCTGCTTAGTTCAGCTTTAGTGACGTAGCTTGCAGATGAAGCAACGATTTCATCGCGTCCCCATTGAGATAAACCGTGAAGTGCGCCGAATAAAATTCATGTCCCTTTCATTAGATTATGAATAAGTTACCTCAACTCATCGTTTCGTCAGCGAGTTCTGTAGAATGGGACCCGATACAACATTGGAGGTTAATATGCCAATCTCACTTATTGTCGCCCTATTCGCCCTTATTGCCTTGGGCGCGTGGGTGTTTTTCCGTTTTTATAGTAAGCACTATGTGGGCGAAGACGCTCCAGAGCAAAGCGCGCAGGTAACGGTTTTAGATAAACAAGCGATAGACATACCAAACGCACCACCAGGTCAAGACGATCAAGAGTATTGGATTTACGTTCAACGTGGTTCTATCGGTCCAAAGCGTGAATTCCAAATTGGAGTGCATTACTACCATGCACTCAAACCTGGAGATAAGGGAACACTGACCTATCGCGGCAACAAGTTCCTTCACTTCGCTATCAAACGTTAAGGCAGTAACCAACGAGTCTTGGCAGAACGAGAAAAGAGATAGCTCATCGCCAAGGCTCCAGCTCCACTTAGAACGATCCAGACTGGAATCACCCACGCAGGATGTCCTGTGTACCAACCGAACTCTTTCATCGGCCATAAGAAAATAGGGTGAAGTAAGTAAATCCCCAAGCTGTGCTGACTGATCACACTTACCACTTTTTGTACTTTTGGTGATAAGCCTTCACCAAAGTAACGCCCGATCATAAAAATCATCGAAGCTGCTAGAATCACATTCAGTGTTTTATAAGAGAGCCAGCGCCCAACCGTATACTTCTCCGCCTCTAAGCTATTTGTCACAACCATCGTAAAGGTCACTGCCAACGCCACGAGTCCTAGCCCAACATATAAGGTCACCATAGAGCGATTCAAAGGTACCTTTTGAAATAAAACATACCCCAGTGGAAGGTAACCCATATAAAGCCACATCTGATTACTCCAAGGGCCATCAATCTTGAACAAGAACAGTGTGCTGGTGAAAAGCCAAAATGCGAGATAGGTATACAAGACGTTGTCATCCACGTTGCGTACCATCCATTGAAACAGCGGAATCACAAAATACAGTGGTATAAAGTAATAGAAAAAGCCGAGATGGTAATACGTTGCGTGGAATGGGCTATTGCTTAATACCTCTTTTACGGTTTCAAAATCAAAGCCTTGAGAAGTCCAACCTGAAAGGTATGCATAAAACATCGACCAAATAAGAAATGGAACTAAAACTTTGCCCAAACGCCTTTTGATATAATACTTACCGTCAAATGGTCGAGTGTCACTGAGCATTAGCGCTCCGGTGATCAAAATAAAAACTGGCACTGCCCAGCGGGTTACGCTATTCACGCCTACCGCTGTCAGCCATTGGTCAAATGGAATCACTCCTAACTCATTTCGATACGGTGCCAAGACGTGAATGGCGATCACTGCTACCGCTGCGAAGCAGCGCAATAAATCAAAAAACAGAACCCTTTCTCTCATACCTTTCCCTACTTTGAGTCGCTTATCGTTTATAGCATAGGGTAAATCTCAACCAGTGAAATAGTTAACAATCTGTTTTTGCTTATTTTTAACTCAACAATGACCTACAACGGGGATTTCATCACCACTCTAATCACTTAACGAGAACCAAAAACCAAGCATCAGTATTCACTCTCGATGCCAAACCGACACAATCTGATTACAGCAAACGGCGCATAAGAAACAAAAATGGCTCCGATTTGGAGCCATTTATACCATCTACAGATAGCGATACTGGGGGTAGTTACGCAGTAGCAACATTAGCTTTTGGCAACTTAATTGAAATCAGCGTCGTCAGTGCCAAGAAAGCAAAAGAAACCCATAAGCACGCTGCAAGACCAGCCTCTTGGTAGATCCAACCCGATAATACCGTGCCAATCAAACGTCCCATCGCATTGGCCATGTAGTAAAAACCGACATCCAACGAGACGCCATCGCCTTTAGCGTAGCTCACTATCAAGTACGAGTGCAGCGAAGAGTTAATGGCAAACACAGCGCCAAAAATCATCAAACCTACCACAATCACCAATTCAGGCTGCCAACCGATTTGCACACCATAAGCAATACCAGCCGTAATTAACGCTAGGATTCCTGCCCACACCAATGCTGCACTACCATCAGGCACACGACCTTGCGCTTTGCCAGTAATACGCGGCGCAAAGCCTTGCACAAACCCATAAGCAATGACCCACGCTGCGAGAAAGCTACCAACCCACAAGTGATCCCAGCCAAACACGCTACCAAGATAAATAGGCAGAGCAACGACAAACCACACATCACGAGCACCAAACAAGAACATGCGTGCTGCGGATAAAATGTTTATCGATTCAGACTTGGAGAATATTTGGCGAAACTTAGGTTTACTCTTTGCTTTACCCATGTCCGCTTCTAGCCAG
The DNA here is from genome assembly GCF_033338735.1 of Vibrio sp. Vb1127. NCBI lineage: Bacteria > Pseudomonadati > Pseudomonadota > Gammaproteobacteria > Vibrionales > Vibrionaceae > Vibrio > Vibrio sp. Vb1127. The sequence goes on from NZ_JAWOTF010000030.1 coordinate 29,204, forward strand.
ATCATGCTGCAAACAAACACTAATGTAAGTACACCCGCCATAATAAACATCGAGTTTTGAAAACCCACCCAAGACAGCAGCAAGCCACCAACAAAAAAGCCCGCTCCTTTGAGTGCATTCTTCGAGCCAGTCAAAATCGCTACCCATTTGTAGAGCGCACCTTGCTGTTCGTCTGGTACTAGCGTTTTAATCGCGCTCTTAGCACTCATTTTGTTCAGATCTTTGGCAATCCCCGACAGAGCTTGCGCTGCCATCACCCAAGGAATGGTCAGCCATGCATTTGGTACTGCGAGCATCAGCAACGCAAACACTTGCATCGCTAAACCAATGTTCATGGTTTTATTTAGGCCTAACCTTGCGCCCAACCAACCACCAACTAGGTTTGTCACCACACCAAAAAATTCATAGAAAAGGAACAGTGAGGCAATAGCTAACGTGGAATAACCTAAATCATGAAAATAGAGCACCACTAGCATACGCAGTGCGCCATCGGTCACCGTAAAGTTCCAATAGTTAAACGTCACTAACATGTACTGACGAATACTTTTGCTTAATTGAGAAATCATATTGACCTCATATGTACAGCGATAGAAGCATTTAGATCATCATGTTCTAAATACTTCCTAACCTGTACAGCAACATTGACCAATACAATGTTGCTGTGATTTTCAAAAAATGCCCCAACATCAATGAAAAGAAAAATACACCTTAAAAACAATGCATTAGTTAATATTAATGGCATTTTTTGTAAACAGTCGTATCCTGAAGAAGCTTGAATTTAGCTTTTGGATCATGATGAACCAAAAGCTATTTAAGCTGATCAAGCGTCTTGAGCCACGCGTTCGATGTACTCAACTTGCACAGGTTTTGTAAATGCACCAGGGCGCAATGCCTGCACTTCTCGCACGATATCTTCTAACTGCCATTCCTTTTCTAGGAGTAGGTGAGCAGCGAACAAACCTGTGCGCCCCGAACCACCCATGCAATGCATCGCAATTTTGCCACCTTGAGCAAGAATCGCGTGCAGTTCCGGACTGGCTTGTTGCCACTTCGTCGCAAACTCTTCATTTGGTGCGCAGTCGTCTTCAATCTCGATCTGGAACCATTTCATACCCAGTTGCTGAGTGGCTTCACCCAATGCAGAGACATTCTTCGCAGCTAATTCACTATCATCTAGTGCAGTAACGACCGCTTGAACACCCTGCTCTTTCAACTGTTCTAACGACGCATGCAAATCGACACCTTTCGTTCCTGGGCACGGTGTTAAGATTAAAGCACCGGAGTCCAAATCTAATTGCCATGTAGGATGAGACATTGTGACCCCCTTTTAAGCCAAACCAACGTTACGAACCAGCTCTGCTGTGCGCGTTGCATAACCCATTTCGTTATCGTACCAAGCGTAAATCTTAACCATACGAGAACCCACAACCATGGTTGATTGCGCATCAACGATGGTTGAACGTTGGTCGCCTTTATAATCGATAGAAACTAAAGGACGCTCTTCGAAGCCAAGGATGCCTTTCAAATCACCTTCAGATGCTTCTTTTAACAGTGCATTCACTTCTTCTGCCGTGGTATCACGCTTCACATCAAAAATGATGTCTGTTAACGATGCGTTTGCTAGAGGTACGCGAACCGCATGACCATTAATTTTGTCTTTTAATTCTGGGAAAATTTCGACAATCGCCTTCGCGCTACCCGTAGTGGTTGGGATAAGGCTCATGCCGCATGCTCTTGCACGGCGTAGATCTTTGTGTGGCGCATCCAAAATAGTTTGCGTATTCGTCAGGTCGTGAATGGTCGTAAAAGAAGATTGTTCGATACCCAATTTCTCATGAATGACTTTAACCACAGGTGCGATACAGTTAGTCGTACACGAAGCTGCTGTCACGATACGATGTTTTTCAGGGTCGAAAATATGGTCGTTCACGCCCACCACAATGTTCGCAATACCTTCTTCTTTCACAGGTGCGCTTACCACGACACGTTTCACGCCTTGCTCTAGGTATTTGTTTAGGAATGATGTTTTGCGATGTACGCCTGTCGCTTCAATCACAACATCACAATCAGACCAGTTCACCGCATCGATATCGCGTTGTTGAGTCGTGGCGACACGCTTGCCGTTGATGACGAGCTCACTGCCTTCGACCTGAACTCCATGATGCCAACGACCTTGCACTGAATCGAATTCTAATAAGTGACCAAGCGTAGCTGCGTCACCTGCGACATCGTTGATTAACACAAACTCCAATTCTGGCCAATCAAATGCCGCTCGCAGCGCTAAGCGACCAATTCGGCCAAAGCCATTAATTCCTACTTTAATTGTCATAGTTTTACCCTCTAATCTTCTACCTTGAATCTCTATTCGCTGTTAACAGCAAGCCTCACGACTTTTATCGTGTAAGCGTGTGATGTCGTCTTGGTATTCCTGCTTCAAACAGTTTGATGCCACTAAGTCTTCAATTAACTTTCGCATCCAACCTGGTAATTGCTGTGATAACTCGTAATACACCCATTGTCCTTGGCGTTTATCCACCAAGATGCCACTGGATCGTAACTGAGCAAGATGACGAGAAACTTTCGGCTGGCTCTCTTGTAGAGCAAACGCCAAATCACCAACGCAAGTTTCACCTTCACGGGCCACGAGCATTAAACAACGTACGCGTGTTTCATCGGATAACAGCTTAAAAAACTGATGTGGAAGCATAATAAACATACCTATATATGGATATGCGTATATGTTTATTTAATTAAGATATATCGTCAAGAGGAAACCGTCCATCGTCATAAAAGTTTCACATCTAACGAACAGCTTGATTGTAAAGAGAGAGATTCAAAGAGATAAAAGATAAGACAAGAAATTATGCAGTCGCGATGCTTTGACTCCAGCGAACCGCTTCACCTAAGGAGAGCTTCACTTCCTCTAAAGGCAACCCCAATTGCATCGTGATTTTTTCAACCCCTGACCAATCGGCACGCTCGTAGCACTCTTCGAGGGAAATAAGTGCACCATAAACCCCTTTGCGATGTAATAGCGCTTGTTGTACTGAATGACTAAGCGGTAACTGCCTAACTAAAGATTCCACCGAAAGATCCAGCAGCGCATCTAGAATCGACAGCAAACCAACCATGAAACCTTGCTCGTTGAGGTGAGAGAATGGCTGATAGCGCGACATCAATTGGCAAAATTGAGCTCGTTGCAATGAAAGGTGATACAGCTCTCGAGGCTTGTTACTGGAGATATACGATGCCACAACCAAAGAGACAAACTGCTTAAGGTTATCCTGGCCAAGATAAATCAATGCCTGACGAAAAGAGCTGATTTCGACAGCCAAATTCGGCGCTTGCGTATTTACAAAACGCAATAATTTATATGACAACGCGACATCTTGCGTAATGATGGACTCGATACGAGTAAAGTCAGGCTCAGGAGCACAAACTTCACGAAACAGTTGCAATGCCAACACTTGCTCAGGACTGACGTATTTAGTCTGCGAGACGAGTGGCTTGCTAAAAAAATAACCTTGGAAAAATTTAAAGCCAGCCGCTTTCGCTTGCTCAAACTCTTCTGCGGTTTCAACACGTTCTGCTAAAAAGTGGTATTTGACGCGTTTGGCAAGGTGTGTTTTGACCAGTTCACAGGCCTTTTCGAGCCCCATCGCCATAATGTCGAGCTTCACAATATGCACATATGGCAAAAAACGACGCCATTCTGGTGTTAGGGTGAAGTCATCCAAAGCGATCAAGTAACCTTCTCGATAAAACTCACGAATCGCATCAAGAAGCTCATCCGTAGGTTGGCACGTTTCCAACACTTCGATGACAATTTTGTTTTTCGGCAAACTGCGCGGCAAACGTCGCACCAAGCTTTGATGAGGAAAGTTAATAAAGCATCTTGAAGAGGCAATCACTGGGTTAGTACCCAGTGATAGGAAGTTTTCGACGATCAGTCGGTATGTCGCTCGATTTGAATCAATATGTGAAGGGTATGCGTTACTCTCCCCGTCTCGAAACAACAATTCATAACCCAGCGTCTGTCTTTTTCGGTTAAAGATCGGCTGGCGAGCGACATACGTTGTATTCATGCTAAAGAAGGACCTATAAATGGCTTATGACTTTGCAGCTGCTAATAATGCACCACAACCCATGAACATTGAACCGAATACTTTGTTTATTTTTCCCATGATTTTATCGGAGCGAATAAAGCGTCCCATTTGTGCTGCCAAGCTCGTGTAACCCAACATTACACACGCATCAATCACGACCGTAGTGACGCCAAGCACCAACAGTTGCGTGATTTGGTCTTTTGCCGGGTCAATAAACTGCGGGAACAACGCCACCAGAAAAACAATCGATTTAGGGTTGGTGAGGTTAATCAACACTGCCTTGTACAACAGCGCCGTGCCTGACATCTCGTTGTGGTTTTCAGCTGCGACTAAGCTTGATGTGTCGCGCCATTTCTGAACCCCCAGCCAAACCAGATAAGCGGCACCAACCCATTTAATGACAGAAAATGCGGTTGCTGACTGCGCGACAAGCGCACCAATACCCGCCCCCACCAGCGCGATGTGGATAACTAAACCAATTTGTAAGCCAATAATGGCACCCAGTGATTTACGGGTACCGTAACTCAAACCATTACTGATTGAGTTCACCGTGCCAGAGCCCGGAGCCAAACTAAAAACGATTGCTGTTACTACATAAGCTAACCAGACATGGGTATCCATTGCATTTCCTCACTAATTCTTCGATGATACATCGCGTAAACAACGTATCTTCAGGTAATCAACTAATGGCGACTAACCATTCACCTTTGACTTATACTCAAGAGACATTATTTGAGCAAGCAATTGGTGGTCCGATCGCAGCACTTTGGCAAACTCGCCAAGAGGGCTTTGTTAAAGGGACTGAGAAAAAGAACATTTACTGGTGCAAGCTAACCAACCCAGAGCATAAAAAAGCCGTGCTCATCGTAAATGGACGCATTGAGTCTTCCTGGAAATACCAAGAGCTGTTTTACGATCTCTACCGCCAAGGTTTCGATGTCTATTCCTTTGACCACCGCGGACAAGGTTTATCAGATCGTTTATTATCTGACTCAGATATGGGTCACGTCTATGACTTTACTGATTATATTGATGATATGGACATCGTCGTAAAAAAACACGACCTTAGCGAATATCAACAATGCTTCATCATCGCGCACTCTATGGGCGGCGCGATCGCCACACGTTACCTGCAAACTCACCCAGAACACCCTTTTACTGGTTTGATTCTAAGTGCGCCCATGTTTGGCATTAACCTGCCATGGTACCTATCACCAATAGCGATTCCGGTCACACAAATTATGTCAGCGGTATCGACTTTGCCACGCTATGCACCAGGACATCAGGCCTACTTCCCTAAGCCCTTTGAAGATAACCCACTTAGCCAAAGTTACGGCCGCTACCAATGGTTCCGAAACCTATATACGGAAAAACCGGAACTGCAAGTCGGTGGGCCAAGCACTCGCTGGGTTTGGCAAGGGCTCATGGCCGCTAAGCAGTGCTTTTTATTAACTCGCCAAGTCAAAATACCAGTAATCCTAATCCAAGCCGGAAACGATCGGATTGTTAGCAACCTCGCGCAAAAGCGTTTTATTGATAAATTGCGGAAAACCAACCCGCACGCGGAGCTGCTTTCCATCGAAGGCGCACAGCATGAAATCTTATTCGAGACCGACAAGTATCGTAATCAAGCGCTCGATGCGATTTTCCGCTTTATGAATGACCCTAAATCGCCATCAAACGAACAAGCACAATAAGAACTCTAGGCGACCATTTCACGACTAAGATTAAAGAGGAAATGTCTACACATCGATTTACCCTCTTTTTCATCCTCATTTTGGCGTACACTGCTTGAACTTGGCTACTTTGACACAGTGTTTAACCGCATAGTGCTACGGGCCCAAGTTCCCCCGCATTCGGAGCAGTACGATCTAGTCAGTCTGCTGTACTCCGTTTGCAATTCACCTGTTCCACACTATCCAAACCGTTTACGAGGACTTCATGAGCACATCGCTACCTTGCAAAGAGATCACCAAAATCGTTGCCTCTGATCTGGATGGCACGTTACTCGCACCAAACCATCAGCTCAGTGCTTACTCAAAAGAGACGCTAAAAGCGCTGCATGAAAAGGGTTATACCTTTGTCTTTGCAAC
>NZ_JAWOTF010000031.1:0-33251 GCF_033338735.1 Vibrio sp. Vb1127
GCCTTCTTCAATTTCTTGTTGTGTGATAACGAGTGATGGTGTGAAACGTACGACATTGGCACCCGCAACCAATACCATGAGACCTTGTTTACCTGCAGCAACCAGCACGTCACGCGCACGGCCTTGCCATTCTTCATTTAGTGCAGCGCCAAGTAATAGGCCTTGACCGCGCACTTCTGAGAAGATGTTGTACTTCGCGTTGATCTTCTCTAGACCTTCACGGAACATTGCTTCGCGTTCTAGTACACCAGCCAAAACCTCTGGCTTAGTGACTTCATTTACAACCGCTTCTGCAACCGCACACGCTAGTGGGTTACCGCCATATGTAGAACCGTGAGTGCCCACTTTCATGTGCTCTGCCAATTTTGCTGTCGTTAGCATTGCACCGATTGGGAAACCGCCACCAAGTGATTTCGCAGTACTTAGAATATCTGGCGTGATACCTAAACCTTGGTAAGCGTAGAAGTTACCTGTTCGGCCATTACCAGTTTGCACTTCATCGAAGATCAGTAAGGCGTTGTGTTTGTCACACAGCTCGCGAACCGCTTGAGCGAACTCAGGCGTTGGTGGCACGATGCCGCCTTCACCTTGTAATGGCTCCATCATGACCGCACAAGTACGATCAGACATGTGTGCTTGTAAAGCTTCGATATCGTTGTAAGGAAGGTGTGTCACGTCGCCTGGCTTAGGACCGAAGCCGTCAGAGTATGCCGCTTGGCCACCAACCGTTACGGTAAAGAATGTACGACCGTGGAAACCTTGTTTGAATGCAATGATTTCAGATTTCTCAGTGCCATGAACGTCTGCTGCATAACGACGTGCCAGCTTCAAAGCGGCTTCGTTTGCTTCTGCGCCAGAGTTAGCAAAGAACACACGCTCAGCAAAACTCACTTCTGTTAGCTTTTTCGCCAGACGAAGGGCTGGTTCGTTCGTCATAACGTTACTTAAGTGCCAAAGCTTGTTAGCTTGCTCTGTTAGTGCGTTTACCATTACTGGATGACAATGGCCAAGACAGCTCACTGCAATACCACCAGCAAAGTCGATGTATTCATTACCTTCCTGATCCCAAACACGTGAACCTTCACCTTTAACAGGGATCATTTCCATCGGGTTATAGCAAGGTACCATTACCTCATCGAATAAACCGCGCTCTACTTTAATTTCCGTTGTCATTGCACATTCCTTCTTGATACCGCATGCGTAGCAGATAAGCGAATTTAACCGGCTCTCTTTGCCAGCAAATAATGTTTTGCATTTAAGCTATTGCGGCATTGTATTTACATTTAATTAACCATTTCAATAGTGATTTATTCTTTTCGTTCTCGAAAGTAACTTCCATTAATCACTGCTTATGACTATTTATGCATCAAGAAAGTAAAATAGAGAAGTGATTTTTTATAAATGTTATGTAATACAGGGGATAGAAGGTTTTAAAAGACATGAATAGACAAAGAGACTCGAGAGAATCGCATAGTTTTGCAATCCGCTCACCTCAGCAAAAAGATGAATGATTTGTTAAGAAAAGTGATCGCGATCAGATCGTTTTGCGTGCTAAAAAGTTCGCAAGCAACTCGTGACCTTGCTCAGTTTTGATTGATTCTGGGTGGAACTGCACCGCATCAATTGGCAAGGTTTTATGTTGGTAACCCATTATTTCATCCATGCTTCCGTCAGGCAGTTCTGTCCATGCAGTCAGTTCAAACACGTCGGGTAAAGTACCGTTTTTCACCACAAGAGAGTGATAACGGGTTACCGTGAGTGGGTTATTCAGATTTTTAAACACACTACGACCGTTGTGACGAATTGGTGAGGTCTTACCGTGCATCACTTGTCGTGCACGTACCACTTCGCCCCCAAACACTTGCGCTATCGCTTGATGGCCAAGACAAACACCCAATATTGGAAGCTTACCAGCGAAGTGTTCTATCGCTTTCAGTGAAATACCTGCTTCGTTCGGCGTACATGGCCCTGGCGAGATCACCAAATGAGTTGGGTTGAGCGCCTCAATGCCTTGGATATCGATTTCATCGTTACGCACCACCTTTACGTCTGCACCAAGCTCGCAGAAGTATTGGTAAAGGTTGTAGGTAAACGAATCATAATTATCGATAATTAACAGCATGGGACTACATCGTGGAAACCTGAAAGCGAGTATTGTGCCGCCTTTTTATCTAAACGCAAGTACGATCAGTTATTCCACCTCGGCTTGCAGGAACTTACTCAGCAGGCTTTCCAACGCATTTCTTTCTTCAGAGTCGAGACAAGTTAAGTGCTGTTCCATGCTCGCGACATGCGCTTCAAGCACCTGATCTAAAAAGGCAACACCGTCTTCCGTCAATGTCACTCGATTACTTCTGCGGTCGCTTTCGCTCGCTACGCGGTGCACCCAACCTTTTTGTACTAGGCCTTCTAATCGGGTACTTACCGCACCAGACGAAATCATCAACGTTTTGTACAACGTTGTCGGAGTGACGGGTTCGACGCTACGTCTTAACGTCGCCAGAATATCGAACTCAATCGCGCTGATCCCAGCATCACCGCACACTTGGCCATGGGCCTGTTCCCAGAAGTTTGCCGCGCGACGAATTCGCCCAACCACGCCCATCGAAGAACAATCTAAGTCAGGTCGTGCTTGCTGCCACTGCTGAAGAATCTTATCTACACCGTCCATTACATCATCCTCACGATCATCACTAACTAAAAATCTTTTCAAAAAGATACTTGACCAAAAGAAAAAACACCATTACTTTTAAAAAACAATCTTTCACGAAAGATACTTTTACAGGAGTTATTATGACCAGCGCAGAAAGGATTCAAGCAATACTGCTCACCGCGATTGCTCCCACCGTTTGGGGCAGCACCTATATCGTCACTACTGAGTTGCTACCCGCAGACAGTCCCCTGCTCGCTTCTGCGATACGCGCACTGCCTGCAGGATTACTGCTCATCGCGTATACACGCTGCTTTCCGAACCAGCAATGGTGGGGAAAACTCGCTTGCCTTGGAACGCTCAACATCGGGCTGTTTTTCTACTGTTTATTTTTTGCGGCGAGCTACCTGCCCGGAGGAACGGCGGCATTGGTCATGTCGAGCCAACCGATCATCGTGATGCTACTCAGTGGGCTGGTATTAAAAAGTAAGATCGCCTTGAGCCACTGCATCGCAGCAATCTTCGGGGTGCTTGGTGTAGCGCTTATCGTCATCAACGAAACGGTGCAGATCAGCGCGCAAGGAATTGTTCTGGCGGTACTAGGTACATTAAGCATGGCAAGTGGCGTGGTGCTCACCAAATACTGGGGACGTCCGGAGAATATGTCGACATTGGCGTTCACTGGCTGGCAACTCCTCGTCGGAGGCATCCTTTTATTACCTGCAGCGCTATGGTTTGAAGGTCTACCGGAGACCATTTCGCTAAAAAACTTGGCCGGATACAGCTACCTAACCATAGTGGGCGCGGTACTCGCTTACGCACTGTGGTTTAAAGGAATCGAGCGTCTTCCTGCAACAAACGTCGCGTTTCTAGGATTTCTGAGTAGCGTCTCGGCGAGCGTGTTGGGCTACGTATTTTTAGATGAAATACTCACACCACTGCAATTGTTAGGTGCAGGAGCAATACTGGTTTCGATCTTTTTGGCCTCCCATAGTCCTAAAGCTGCAAATGCATAACTCCAATAAACAAGATATAAAATTCAAAAGGAAATGATTATGAAACTAACGATTGTCTCTGGCAGCCAAAGGGCAAATTCACAAAGTCTCAACGTAGCTCGTTTTCTCAAACAGCACGGTTTGCAAGAATTCGACCAAGTGGAGATCCTCGACCTGCATGAACTGAACCTGCCATTTTGGAATGAAGGCGTTTGGCAAGGTATCCAAGAGTGGGATGTTTGGACACCAATCGCGCAAAAACTGCAAGAGTCTGACGCGTTTGTCTTTATCACACCGGAATAGCACGGGATGGCAACCCCTGCGCTGAAAAACTTCCTATTGCTGACGACAGCAAACGAACTGGCACATAAACCTGCACTATTGGTGAGTGTCAGCGTGAGTATCAACGGTGTTTACCCGATCAGCGAATTGCGCATGACCGGCAGCAAAAATAACCACGTGTGCTTTTTGCCTGACCACCTCATTGTGCGCAACAGCGATAAACTCATCGATCAAGATGCGAATAGCGATGACAGTGATTTTGTCGCTCGCACCCAATACACCTTGAAACTGCTCAGCTGTTACGCGAGCGCATTAGCACCAGTGCATCAGGACATGCTGCCGCTTGGTAAACCATTCACCTACGGGATGTAATCGTCATTTAAGCCGCTCAGTATTGGGCGGCGTTTAGTTTAACCTCTCTCCAAGCAACTATTAGCAACGCTAATAGTTTCAGTAGTAATCCGGTTTGTTTGAATTGTTTCAATAGTGTTAAATCATTCTCAATTAAAGGGGAGATGTATGAACATTATTGAAGTCTTAGAACCTTGGTTAGCCGACGCGATTAGTCTCCGTCATGCCATTCATAAACAACCAGAATTAGGTTTTGAAGAAAATAACACTCAAGCGTTAGTGGTTGCCGAGCTCGAAAAGTACGGCGTCGATGAAATCTGTACTGATTTCGCCAAAACGGGCGTGGTGGGTGTGATTCACGGCTCGCTCGGGGACGGAAAGAGCATCGGTCTTCGCGCCGACATGGACGCTCTACCCATCCATGAAGCCAACACATTTGCCCACCGTTCGTGCCACGACGGTAAAATGCACGCTTGTGGCCATGACGGTCACACCACTATGTTGCTACTCGCTGCGCGCTACTTGGCCCAGTCGCGTAACTTTGCAGGCAAAGCGGTGCTGATATTCCAACCGGCAGAAGAAGGTCGCGGTGGCGCCGAGACCATGATCACCGACGGCGTGTTAGAGCGCTTCCCGATCGACGAATGCTACGCTCTGCACAATATGCCGGGCATTCCTGAAGGGCATTTCGCATTTAAGACGGGGCCAATAATGGCGAGCTCTGACCGTCTGTTTGTCACTGTCGACGGAAAAAGTGGTCATGCTGGCTTACCACACACAACCCAAGATCCATTACTTGTCGCGACCCATATTTACCAAGGTATTCAAGGCATGGTCAGCCGCAACTACGACCCGTTTGATCCACTAGTGGTTTCGGTCACACAACTGCATTGTGGAGAAACAACCAACGCCATCGCCGACCAAGCTCATATGAGCGGTACGTTCCGTACTTTGTCTCAACAAACACGAGATAGCTTGGTTGAACGACTCGAGCAACTAGTAGCTCACAGCGCCAAGGCGCACGGGATGCAAGCAGAATTTAAACTCGGACCAATTTCTCACCCACCGACGGTTAACACAGAAAACGAAACTCAACGGGCGATCACCGCAGCGACTCAAACCGTTGGTGCTGAGCACGTTAACCCAAGCTGCGAAGCGATGCTGACCAGTGAAGACTTCGCCTTTTTCCTCAACAAAGTACCAGGTTGCTACGGCTTTATCGGCAACGGCACTGAGGAGCAAGGATGCAGCGTTGGCCTGCACAACAAAGCCTACGACTTTAACGATCGGCTGCTGCCGATTGGCGCGGCTTACTTTATCAATTTGATTGAACAGCAATAACAACAAATGAGGGGAAGTGACTCCCCTCTTTACACAAAGGAGTGTTCTAACAATGTCGACTGCAATTACGCAAAAATCGAGTTCAGGCGCGTCGATGATCAACCGCATTGAGCGACTGGGCGATAAAGTCCCTCATCCCTTCTATCTATTTATCTTCCTCTGCTTCAGCGTCATGTTGCTCTCTTGGCTATTCTCGTTTATCGGCGGCGGCGTGACCCATCCGTCTACGGGTGAAGTGGTGCACGTTAAGAGCCTGATCAGCGGCGAAGGTCTGGTTTATATCCTGCAATCGACGGTGAACAACTTCGTCTCGTTTAAACCACTCGGATTGGTCTTATGTATGATGCTAGCGGTGGGGCTATTGCAAGAAGTGGGCTTGGCCGACAGCGCAATCAAGCAATCATTGCTCAACGCGCCACGTCAGTTTGTCACCGCGTCGATTTTTGTCACTGGTATCATCGGTAACCTCGCCTCAGACGCTGCGTTCATTTTGGTTCCCCCTCTCGCAGGTCTGATTTTTGCGGCAACCCACCGCAACCCAATCGTCGGCATCGCCGCAGGTTTTGTCGCGGTCGCGGCTGGGTTTACCGCCAACCTATTTATTGCTGGCACCGATGTATTACTTTCCGGCATTTCAACCGAAGCGTCTGCCATCGTTGAACACGTCGAAGTCAGCCCGGCGGCAAACTGGTACTTTATGTTGCTTTCCGTTCCGATTTTAGTCGTCACAGGGACGCTCATCACCGACAAATACATCGAGCCTAAATTCGCGCATAAAATGACAACCAACCACGCCGATAGTGAACCGTCTTTTGAAATTACCACTAAGCAAAAGAGTGCGTTGAAATGGGCTGGAGCAACGTCTTTGGTGTTTATCGCTTTGCTTTTGGCCGCCCTGCTGCCAGCCGATTCACCTCTGCGTAATGCAGACGGCGGTTTGGTACCTTCACCTTTCCTAAAAGGGATTATCCCGATCATCATGGCATTCTTCTTTATGAATGCGGTGGTTTACGGCGTCAAAGCGGGTACGATCAAACAAGCCAGTGATATTCCTGACTTGATGTCCAAAGCGCTCAAGGGCGTTGGCGGCTACATTGTCTTGGTATTTGTGATTGCCCAGTTCATTGCTTGGTTTAAGTGGTCTAATTTAGCTATCTTTATTGCGGTGAATGGTGCGGAATGGATTTCGTCTGTCGAGATGCCAAAGCTGGCGATGATGGCGCTGTTTATGATGCTTGCTGGCGTGATGAACATGATTGTGTTTAGTGGTTCGGCGCAATGGGCGATCATGGCCCCGGTATTTATCCCACTCTTTATGTTACTTGGCGTAGACCCGCAAATTACGCAAATGGGCTACCGTATTGCCGACTCCACCACCAACATCATTTCACCGACCAATCCATATATTCCGATGGTACTGGCGCTGATCGCCAAATATAACCCGCAAGTGAAATTTGGTACTTTCCTCGCGATGATGGTGCCATACGCTCTGGTGCTATTTAGTGTTTGGGGCGGGCTATTCCTGATTTACATGCTGACAGGTTTACCCGTCGGGCCAATGTAACGTCGCTTAACGACTGGGGATAAACTCAGCAAAGCCCCAGTCGCTGACATGCTTTTTCAAAATCAAACTGAACTCATCGACTAACTCTCGATGAGTTTCTTTACGTGTAATGAGCCCTACTGAGCGGTACTGAACCGGTTGAACAATCGGAATAAAGCGAACTTCCACGTTGTTGCTCAACTCACCGATAGTGGAAGACAGAATCGTCGAACCTAGTCCGCTGGAAATCATCCCTAATAGCGTTGAGGTATGCGAAGCGCTCAACTCCGGATCATAGGTTAAACCAATGCGTTGAAACGCTTCGTCGGCAAGTGTGCGTAAACTGTTCCCGGGGCTGACACCAATCGACGCGTATTGATGCGCTTGTTCCCAACTGACTTGCTTATGCTCGGCGAGCGGATGGTCTTGCCGGCAAACAAAGCACAGGTAATCGCGAAACAGTAAATCAAAGTTCAATTCTGGGTGATTCGGATTGGTGTTGATGCCGATGTCTGCCTGCCCTTGTAGTACTGAATGGGTAATGTCATCAACCCGTTCTTCAATTAAGCGAAAAGTAAAATCTGGATAGCGCTTTTTCAGGTCATTGAGGGTTTTCGGCGCTAAGGATGCACACAACGTATATAGCGACGAAACCACCAGCGACTTGTTGTAGCCGTGCTGGCGGTCTTTGTTTTGCTGAACTAGTTTATCCAAGCGATTAACGATAAATCGCGCTTCCTGATACAACTGCTCGCCCGCTTCGGTAAGGATGATTTTCCTGCCTTGGCGCTGATAGAGTTCGCTGGCAAGTTGCTGGGTCAGCTTTTTCATCATCTGGCTCAACGCAGACTGGGTGATGTGCACCTTTTCAGCGGCATAAGTAAAATTTTGTTCCTCAGCCAAGGCGATAAAAGCTTTGAGCTGACGATAGCTAATGTCCATTTAGTAGTCTCACCCTTTGCTCTGCTGAAAAAGTATACCCAAACTTGGTAACTAATACGTCAATATGATTATCCATTTCTATATTTTTTCTGAATAAAAAGGCCAGCATAGGCTGGCCTTTGGTCTTTACAGCTATTTAGGAACTGTTTGTCAGGAAGTAAATTCGCTTAGCGGCGACGACGGAATAAGCCGAGACCTAGCAGCGCAAATAGAGCACCAAAACCAAACGAACCACCATCTGAATCCTTCGACCCTTCTGTTCCAGCTTCAGTTTGCGTCATTGAAACATCACGAACAGAGCTAAACTTCACGATATTACCTGTCGAGTCAGTCACTTTCTCTTCTAACTGATAATTACCTTGCTCTGGCGTTTGTTCAAACTCAATATTCACGCTACGCGCATCAATATCAGCTTGAACTAAAGTTTGGCTAGCCGAGTAAGCTTTCGTATCGCTGCTTGCCGCAGCCGCTTGTGTGGATGGCGTTAAGTTCACCGTAACAATATCGCCCACAACCGCCGTTGGTGGTAAACGGACATCGACGGCTAAGTTGTCACCTGCTTTCGGTAAATCGATGTCATCATCTGGTAAATCAATCGCGATGATCACTGGATCGTGGTCAGAGGCAGAGAACGCATCTTTGTACTTCGGCATATCACCTGTGTACTTGTTGCTGTATTCGAACAAGTTACTCTCTAGTGAGTTGATGTGCCAATCTTCAATTGCTACCACTTTTTGCGCTAGGCTGCTGCTTGCCAATGCGTGGTCCAAATTACCCAGCTCGCCCGAATAGGTGTAAGAAAACGTATCAGTACCGTGCAGCAACGTGTTTAAATTGTGCAGACCGTAACCTTTTTCAATTTTGGTCTTCTCTACTTGAAGTTCACCATCACCAATGGTTGTGTAAGCAGCAGTATAAATGTCACGGCCGTATTTCTCTTTCGAGTAATCAGTCAGTGTCAGAAGTGGGTCTTCCATGCCATAAGCATTGAGGTCGCCCATGAGCAATACATCGCCTTTCACCTCTTTCAACGCTTCACCCACTGCGTGCGCAGCAGAAACGCGGAAGTTGTTACAGTTGCCTTGCAGATCCGCTGGCTCAGAATCTTCTACACCAGCAATCCACTCTTCAATACACTCAGAGCCTTTCGACTTAAAGTGGTTTACGACAATAGACAAATCTTCACCCGTCTCTTTCACCGTAAAGGTCTGAAGTAGACTGTGGCGTTGGTACTTATCGTAAGCAGGGTTACTTTCTGTGCCCTCTTTACGAGTAATTGTGTTTTCTGCAATGTGCTGCTCTGGCGTGATGATCACTTTTGCAGCGTCTTTTGGCGTTACTGCGTTAGCACGATATAAAATCGCCACCATGATCGCATCACTGCCAAAGTATTCGTCTTGGTATTTGTCTTGCTCTTCGATTTCGACATACGTGTAATGAGCTTCAGCGTCATCAATCTCAGCATTTAGGGCATCAACTAAGTTTTGGATAGCACTGCCATCACCAAAGCCGTTGTTTTCCACTTCCATCAAACCAATGATGTCAGCGTCCATCTTGTTCATCGCCGCAACGATTTTCGCTTGTTGGATCAGGAACTCATCTAGGTTAGTCGCACCACGGTTTTGTCCGGTTGGGTTTTCATGGCCACTGTCAGCCACGGAGTTGAAGTAGTTCAGTACGTTGAAGCTTGCAATACGCAAATCTGAGTCCGCAATCGCTGGGGCATCTTTACGAGCCACATCGAAGCCTTCACCTGAAGTCACAAAGTTGGTGTTATCGACTTCATTGGTCGCAATCAGGCGGTATTCGTTGTAGCTGTAAGCCACGACACCCTGAAGACCTTCTACTCGAGAACCAAGGCGAATGTGCTGCTCTGAAGAGCCATCTTGGTCTGCATCTTTAGCAAAATCTGGGTAGTATGGGATTTGGCCGTTTGGTGCTTTGCCATCTGATTCTAGGTATACGCGGTTTGCTGCGTTGTCTTTTGCTAGCTCAACGGCTGCATCGCTCTCTGCCGCGTGTAATTGAGTCGGCTTTAACAATGGCGCTTCATGAGAGAGCATCATATTGTTACGACGTGAATCGTAGTCGTAAGAGAAGTTGCGAGTTACAAACAAGTCACTTGCCGAGGTCAACTCAACTTGCATCCCTTCATGACGCTCAAGCGCATCACGTAGTGTCTCACCTTCTTTGATAACAAGATCGGTAACTCGAGAGGTTTCAGAGGTGCCTGTTTTCACATAGCTGTTAGCATCAGAAGCAAGCTGAGTATTGCTGTAATACTCTTGAACTTTACCTTTCACACAAACAACGTCACCAGCTTTCAGCGCCGTGTCTGCCGCGTCAGTATGAATGAACAAGCCTTCTGAGGTCTTGTCGTTGTTGTCGCTTTCTAATGCTTGTAGGTAGAAACCTTTGGTTAGGCCAGTGGTAACAGCAGTCACGACACCAGTTACGAAATGATCTTCGTCAGTAATGTATGGGTAACCATCAATGAATGGAGACGTATCGCCTTCACCTTGAATATCTTGGATGGTAGTGAAGTTAGGTTGCTGACCGTCTACTTCACAAGCGAATGGTGCTGGTGGCTCAG
This sequence comes from Vibrio sp. Vb1127, assembly GCF_033338735.1. NCBI lineage: Bacteria > Pseudomonadati > Pseudomonadota > Gammaproteobacteria > Vibrionales > Vibrionaceae > Vibrio > Vibrio sp. Vb1127. The sequence continues at coordinate 10,698 of NZ_JAWOTF010000031.1, forward strand.
TCGCATTTAGCTCACCAAGGCCGTCAATGTTGTCTTTCTCAAATGCCGTCCACTGAGATGCATCATAAGTAGCAGAAGGGGTTAGTGCATCACTGTTACGAACTAATGTGGTGTCTTTACCAAAATCTACGTCACCCATCACACCGATGATGTCGTGCACTTCACCATCTTTAAGCAGTGCGATCGGGTCGTCACCGTTAAAGTTCGCAACGCTTTTATCTGTGATATCCGAGACAGCTTTGATGGTATCGCTCGCGTCACCATGCGCCAGTACATACACTTGGTTAGCTTGTAGCGTCACTTGGCTAAGGTCGAATGTGCTACCCCAAGTACCACCACCGTTTGATGATTTCGCCAACTCGTAGCCAGTGAGTGTCACCGCAGTATCACCCGTATTAGCGATCTCTACCGCTTTATTATAAGCGCCGCCTTCTACGTATTGGGAAATAATAATCTCTGCGTTCGCGTTTGCACTAAGTGCACTGGCGATGGTTAATGCGAGTATTGAGGGTTTGATTAACGTGTCCATTGTCATACCTGATATTTATGTAAATGCAAACTTAGCTCTGGTTAGAGCCTGCCATTTGCGTCTACTATCAGGTTTATTTATGAAATAAATAAGAATGAGTAATTAAAGCCGTGAAATGAATCACATGTGAATATAAGAAAATATGCCAGAGCATCCCATTCAAACATTTTTTGTAATAAATACAGAGCGCTATTGATAAACAAGTCAGAATTTAGATTGATTACTCAGTTTACTTTTTCACTTCATGTTAAGGAGTAGAAAATACATCACTTGTTGAGTTGCTTATTAACCCAACCGTTCCTGTTACAAATAAAAAATATAATTAGTCACTAATTTAGAATGCTTTAATTTTCACTTGTATCACTGTTCAAGCCCAAGAATCTATTACTCGCTTCGTTCTCTCTTTTACAGGCCCCTCATACTTCAAAGTTTTCATGATTTATTCAATAACTTTTCATTACTCACTAGCCAAAAATATACACAAAAGATATAACACCTGCGCGAGACAACAAGATCTCATTAGCTGTAAACCCAGGAACGACAAATGAAAACAATTCAACGCAGTGTGCTAGCTATCTCCCTACTTGGCTTGATAGCGGGGTGTCAGTTGACCGCCAGTGAGCCACTTCAACCTACGGCGAATCAAGACATCATCGAATCAGCCAAAAATGAACTGGATGGTATTGAAGAACTAGAAGTCAGTGACGAGGGTGTTATTACCTTTACTCAACGTCTAAGAACGCCAGGAACCTACTGGATTCCAGCGAGAATTAAAGAACTCAGCTACGATATATCATGCGTACAGCTTAGTTACTTCATTGATAGAGGCATGGTTGTGAAGTCTGCCTTTCTAGGGGCTCGAGGACGTGTTGAATATTACGACATGGAACGCTGTATGAAAGACACGCCATTTCAGTAATACAGGCATAAAAAAGCTCCACCAAAGTGGAGCTTTTTCGTATTCGTTCTTAGCAACTATGGGCGAGCAACAAAACCTACTGCTTCGTATGCTTTCTTAAGCGTTTCAGCCGCTCGTGCCGAGGCTTTCTCAGCGCCTTGCTGCATTACCTCGTCCATGTAAGCACGATCAGCGCGAATACGGTGATATTCTGCTTGAATTGGCTCAAGCATTGCTACAACTGCCTCACCAACATCTTTCTTAAATGGGCCATACATTTCTACGCCTTGGTACTTCGCTTCAATCTCTTCGAAGCTCATGCCTGTCGCCGCAGAGTACAGACCCATTAGGTTAGCAATGCCCGCCTTGTTCTCGATATCATGACGGATACTTGGTGGCGTTTCGGTATCGGTTTGCGCTTTGTTGATCTTCTTAAGGATCGACTTAGGCTCTTCCAGTAGCGTGATAACGTTCTTACGGTTGTCATCAGATTTAGACATCTTCTTCGTTGCGTCTTGAAGGCTCATTACACGCGCATTTACTGTCGGAATGTAAGGCTCTGGAACTTGGAAGATTGGCTGCTCTGGCGAGTAAATATTGTTGAAACGCGTTGCGATATCGCGCGCTAATTCTAGATGTTGCTTCTGGTCACTGCCTACAGGTACTTGGTGTGCACCGTAAAGCAAAATGTCAGCCGCCATCAACACCGGGTAGTCAAATAGGCCGACGTTTACGTCATTCGCGTAACGTGCCGATTTGTCTTTAAACTGAGTCATACGGCTCAGCTCACCCATTTGAGTGTAGCAGTTAAGAAGCCAACCTAATTGAGCATGCTCTGGTACATGTGACTGAACAAATAGCGTGCTCTTCTTCGGGTCAACACCAACTGCCAGACAAATTGCCAGTGCGTCTAGAGTTGCTTCATGCAGCGCTTTAGGGTCCTGACGAACCGTAATCGCGTGAAGGTCTACCACACAATATTGGCAATCATAATCGTCTTGCATCTGCTGCCATTGACGTAGAGCACCCAAGTAGTTACCGATACTTAGTTCACCTGAAGGTTGAACACCACTCAATACAATGGGTTTGCTCATTAGAATGATTCCTTTGACTTCTTAATCTAATTAAATGAAAAAAACCGTGCAGTAATAGGTGCACGGTTTACTCAGTGTACTCATTAACGAGTATTTTGGAAGCTCTTTTGTAGCCGTTATGCAGAAACCGCTACAACGTCCAATAATTCTGCCAAACTGTCAGCGACGAAATCTGGATTTGATGCTGAAATAGGTTCACCGTGGTTGTAACCATATGTCAGACCAAATGAGGCACAGCCTGCATTCTTTGCTGCGAGAATGTCGTTTTTCGAGTCGCCAACCATCAGCATTTCACTTGGTTGGATTTGGTGCTTTTCCATTAGCCAGTTCAATGCTACTGGGTTTGGTTTTTTCTCTGGGAATGCATCACCGCCAAGGACATCAACGAAGTATTTTGCGATGTCGTGCTTTTCCAAAACGTCAGGCACAAACTTTGAAGGTTTGTTGGTCACCAGCGCCATAACAAAGCCCGCTTTGTGCAGCTCTGCTAGTGTCTCTTTTACCGTTGGGTAAAGATGACTTAGCTTGTGACCGCTTTGCTCGTAGTAATCATCAAACAATACACGCGCTTTAGCACGAAGCTCTTCACTCAGCTCTGGGTTGATGGTCAGGCTTTGGCTTAATGAGCGACCAATAAGCACGTCTGCGCCGTTACCCACGTAATCACGAACTTGTTCTTCTGAAACCGATGGAAAGCCAAGCGCCTGTACTGCTTGGTCTGCCGCGACAGCTAGATCTGGCACGCTATCAAGCAAAGTGCCATCTAGATCGAAGGCGATGAATTTAATGTCTTGTTGAGTCATAACTTCCCTGAGGATTTTTATTTATAAATCGGTGAAAACGACAAAGGATGGCACCCCATCCTTTGTTTTTATCATTATGTCTGATTCGGCAGTAACTGTTTGTTTCGTCGTTACTTTGCAGCAATACGCTGACGAACTGCCTCAAACAAACAGATGCCGGATGCCACAGATACGTTCAAGCTTGAAACGCTACCAGCCATTGGGATCTTAATCAAATCGTCGCAGGTTTCACGAGTCAGACGACGCATACCGTCACCTTCTGCCCCCATTACGATAGCAAGGGGTCCAGTCAGTTTTGCTTGGTAGATGTCGTGCGTTGCTTCGCCCGCCGTACCAACAAACCAGATACCTTGCTCTTGCAGTGTACGCATAGTACGAGCCAAGTTAGTCACTCGGATCAATGGCACGACTTCAGCTGCACCACAAGCCACTTTACTTACCGTCGCATTCATTGGCGCAGAACGATCTTTCGGTACGATGATCGCCGCAGCACCTGCCGCATCTGCGTTACGTAAACACGCACCAAGATTGTGTGGATCGGTCACGCCGTCTAACACTAATAGCAGTGGTGATTCGTGCTTTGCAAGGATGTCATCTATATCGTTCTCATTCAGCTGCTTCGCTGGTTTCACACGAGCGATGATGCCTTGGTGATTTGCACCGCGCGCTTTGTCATCCAAGGTTTTACGTGTCATCTGCTGAATAGAAACACCACAAACCTGAAGATCATTTAGGATTGGCATTAGGCGATCATCTTGACGACCTTTTAAAACGTACGCCTCGATAAAACGCTCTGGTTCGCGCTCCAATACCGCCTTCACTGCGTGAATGCCGTAGATAAATTCGTTACTCATTGTTTAACCTGTTGTTCTGGTCGTATTGCCTGCGCCAACCGAGTTTGAACTAAGTTGGCGCTTCAACCTACTGCGCTTCTTTTTTAGTGCGCTTGGTTTTCTTCGGCTTACTGTGCGGCTTCTTTTTACGTGCTTTTTTCACTTTAGGCTTCTCGTTGCCTTCGGCGTCACCACGTTTTGGGCCATTACGCTTACTCGTTGCACCCGTTTCTTCTGGGCGTTTAGTTGGCTCTATCGCAGGAACTGCACGAGCCGCGCCACCTTCTTTCGATGAAGAGCGAGTCGCAGCGCGTTTTTTATCTTTCGCTTTGCGTTTTGCTTCCGCTGCGCGTTTCTTCGCAGTCTTACCTTCGCCGCGTAGCTTACGACTTGTTTCGACCAATTCAAAGTCAATTTGCTTATCATCGAGGTTAACAGCCAGTACTTTTACTTTTACTGCATCACCTAAGCGGTAGATGTTACCGAAACTTTCACCAATAAGTCGTTGACCAATCGGGTCAAATTGATAGTAGTCGTTCGCAAGGGTAGAAATATGTACCAAACCATCGATGTGCAAATCCGTTAAACGTACAAAGAAGCCAAAGCTAGTGACATTAGCAATAACACCGTCTAGTTCGTCACCGACGTGGTCTTGCATATATTCACACTTCAGCCAATCCGCAACATCACGTGTTGCATCATCAGCACGGCGCTCTGTCATCGAACATTGTTCGCCGTAAAAATCCATGTCGTCAAACGAGTAATGATAGCCACCTGTTGGTGTCCAGCGATCTTGATTACGACCTTCTTCTTTAGCAATCAGATACTTGATTGCACGGTGAAGTAACAAGTCAGGGTAACGACGAATTGGCGACGTAAAGTGCGCATAGCGTTTCAATGCCAACCCAAAGTGCCCCGCGTTATCTGCGTTGTATACCGCTTGCTTCATTGAGCGTAGCAGCATGGTCTGAATCAACTCTTGATCTTGACGCCCGGAGATTTGACGTGCGAGATCAGCATAGTCCGTTGGTGAAGGCTCTAAACCACCTTTTAGCTCAAGACCAAGTTCACTTAAGAAGTCACGGAAACCTTGCAGGCGTAATTCACCTGGAGATTCGTGGATACGATAAAGCGCGGGCTCTTTCGCTTTTTCTACCAGCGATGCCGAAGCAATGTTGGCTAAAATCATACATTCTTCGATGATCTTATGCGCGTCATTACGAATTACTGGCTCAATGCTTTCGATTTTACGTTCCGCATTGAAAATAAATTTGGTTTCAACGGTTTCAAATTCGATTGCACCGCGTTGATCTCGTGCTTCTTTCAGCACTTTGTACATCTTGTGCAACTCTTCTAGATGAGAAACAAGCGGCTGGTAGCGCTCACGTAGTTCTTCATCCCCTTCTAGAATCGCGCTCACTTTGCTATATGTGAGACGAGCGTGCGAGTTCATCACCGCCTCGTAATGCTTGTAACCAGACAGCTTACCTGTATCGGAAATGGTCATTTCGCACACCATACACAAGCGATCTACTTGCGGGTTGAGCGAACATAGGCCGTTCGATAGTACTTCTGGCAACATCGGCACAACTTGCGACGGGAAATATACTGAGTTACCACGATTTATCGCTTCTTTGTCCAACGCAGAGTCAGGACGAACGTAGTAACTGACGTCAGCAATCGCTACCCATAAACGCCAACCACCTTCTTTGTTCTTTTCACAGTAAACGGCATCATCAAAGTCTCGTGCGTCTTCGCCGTCAATGGTCACTAGTGGCAAATCACGTAGATCCACACGACCAACTTTGGCTTCTTCTGGTACTTCTTCGCCCAAGTTTTCGATTTGTTTATCGACGGCTTCTGGCCACTCGTGAGGAATTTGGTGTGTACGAATCGCAATTTGTGTTTCCATACCTGGTGCCATGTTTTCACCAAGGACTTCAACCACTTTACCCATCATGCCGCGTGAGCGTGAGCCACGATCAGTAATTTCAATTACGACTACGTTACCCATGCGTGCACCCGCTTTGTGCTCATTTGGGATCAGGATATCTTGGCTGATACGCGAGTCATCTGGGACAACGTAGGAGTATCCATATTCAAGGAAGAAACGACCGACGATTTGATCATTACGCTCCTCTAGCACACGCACCAAACGTCCTTCACGGCGGCCGCGCTTGCTGTTGTCTGTAGGTTGCACTAAGACAAAATCACCGTGGATGATGTTCTTCATCTGATGGTGCGGTAACAGAATATCATCATCCTTGCCGACGCTGCCTTCTGGACGTACCCAACCATGGCCATCACGATGACCAATCACGTAACCTTTCACCATTTCAAGTTTTTCAGGCAATGCATAGCACTGACGGCGGGTAAACACCAGTTGGCCATCTCGCTCCATCGCACGTAGCCGACGACGCAACCCTTCGTATTGCTCTTCGCCCTCAAGCTTTAGTGCCTCAAACAAGTCGTTACGATTCATTGGAACGCCCGCTTGCTCTAGAAACTCGATGATAAACTCTCGGCTTGGAATTGGATTTTCGTAATTTTTGGATTCACGATCTGCAAAAGGATCGTTTGGAATATTGTCTGACATAGGCACGCCTATCTAGCAAGGAAGGTATATGGCTAGTATATCTGAGTCTCTCGATAAGCTACAGAATTGCTTTGAAAAAAGAATGATCGAGATCGACTCTAGGCATGCAAATGAGTTAAGGACGAGCCAGCAAGATCAAAAGTTCAGAATTGTCACTGAGCAAGGATTCAATCGTGCAGTTATCCAACTCCGCCAGAAAGGCACTTTTTGCTTTCGCCAATTTATCTTTGAGGCGGCAAGCAGGGGTAATATGGCAAAAATCCACACCACAGTTGACTAAATCTAACGGCTCTAAATCGCGCACAACACCACCGACTGTGATTTCAGATGCTGGCTTCATCAGCCGGATACCACCGTTTTTTCCGCGCACGGTATGGACATAACCCAACTGTCCTAACCGATTGATAACTTTAACCATATGGTTGCGCGACACACCAAATAAATCCGTCACTTCGGTAATGCTGGTTAACTCATCTTCCGGCAACGAAGCCAAGAAAATTAAGGTTCTCAACGCATAATCAGTGAAACTAGTTAACTGCATATTCTCTCCCAAAGTGCGACTCAATAACCCGCTGGTGATGCTAAAACCCCAAACTTGAGCTATCGATAAAAGTGTAAATCTTTTCTTGATCGAAAGATACATTTGAGATACAACTTTAAACATGCATTATAAATACAACTTAAAGTAGGAAGCCCTTATGCTCAGCAATCAAACTATCGAGATCGTCAAAGCGACCGCACCACTCATCGCCGAAACAGGACCAAAACTGACCGCGCACTTTTACGAGCGTATGTTTACTCATAACCCTGAGTTGAAAGATATTTTTAACATGAGTAACCAGCGTAACGGCGATCAGCGTGAAGCATTATTCAACGCTATCTGTGCCTATGCTGCCAATATTGAAAATTTGCCAGCTCTGCTTGGCGCAGTAGAGAAAATTGCGCATAAGCACACGAGCTTTTTGATCACAGAAGATCAGTACCAAATCGTTGGTAAGCATTTACTTGCGACAATCGATGAGCTTTTTAATCCAGGTCAAGAGGTGTTGGATGCTTGGGCTGAGGCTTACGGCGTACTTGCGAATGTATTTATTCAGCGCGAAGAACAAATTTACCAACAAAATGAAGCTTTGGAAGGCGGCTGGCGCGGTCTACGCGAATTTGAATTAGTCGATAAAAAGATTGAGAGCGAACACATTTGCAGCTTTGTGCTAAAGCCAACCGATGGTCAAAAAGTGGCGCCGTATAAACCGGGACAATACCTTGGCATCTACATCAACAGTGACCAGTTAGAAAACCAAGAAATTCGCCAATATAGCCTGTCTTCTGCGGTCCAAGAGAACACCTACCGTATCTCAGTAAAACGTGAAGAAGGCGGAAAAGTGTCGAACTACCTGCACGATAGCCTGAACATTGGCGAAAAAGTGCAGCTTGCAGCCCCTGCCGGTGATTTCTTTATGGATGCCGAACCACAAACACCCGTTGTTCTAATTTCTGCTGGTGTGGGACTTACTCCAACGCTGTCAATGCTAGAAAGTCTCTCAGCACATCAAGCACCTGTAACTTGGGTTCATGCAACCGAAAATGGCCAACAGCATGCTTTCAAGCAACACGTAAACCAACTCGTTGCAGAAAAAGAAAATATGAACGCGCTCGTTTGGTATAACCAACCAACGGCAGAAGACAAGCTAGGTGAAGACTTCCACTTCACGGGCTTTGTCAATCTGTATGAAATTGAAGCTGCATTAAAGCAAGATAACGTGCAGGTGTACTTCTGTGGTCCTGTAGGATTTATGCAGCACGTAGCGAAACAGCTATTAGAACTTGGCGTACCAGAAGAGCAATTCCATTACGAATGCTTCGGTCCACACAAAGTGGTTTAAGCGCTACCAACTATCGGGAAAACAACAAAGCCCACGTGACGTGGGCTTTGTTGTATGAAGTTGTTTGCAATATTGAAGCGTTACCAAAAGGTGTCTCGCCGTTTAGCTCGAGCAATAACGTTTTGTGGCATGCGCTGTTCAAGGCCGTTTCTCAATACAGTTATGCGCTTATGCTGCCGCTTATCTGCTGTGACAGAGTTATATAACCAACGATACGCATCTTCGTAATCGAGTGGACTGCCATAATCACGTAAAAGCAACTCGGCCAGATGAATACGCGCGTTTAGGTTTCCCATTGACGCTGCTTCTCGCAAATATGGAATTGCACGTTCTTTATCTTGCTGTACTAAAGTGCCACGCGAATAGTATCGGCCAATCTGCTCTAGTGCAGCTGGTAACCCCTGATGCGCTGCATTTTCGATGTAATAAAGACCCAGTTCGACATCTTGCTCGACACACACACCCCAAGCCAACATATCTCCGTACAGAAATTCATAAGCGGGTAAGTTAATTCGAGTCGCACGAGCTATGATATCCTCCACCAGCTGGCAGTTATCAGCGCGCACACGTTGTAAGTGCTTATTTTGCTCAATAAGCTTTATCAGCTCTGCTTCGGTATAGATCGGAACTGGTGCCCCCACATCAGCAACATTAGCTTTCACTGTGGTAGCAACCAAGGTCAACAACAGTGAAGCAGCCACTGTTCGTAACTTCATAAACGTACCCTTAAGGTATCTAAGAAACCAAAGATCGGTGAAGGATCTCCTCTGCTTGATAACCTTATCGGCAAAAAACAGCTAAGCTTTAGACAATTTTTGCCTCTGATTTAGGCTCAGCGGCAAAAGCTTGCCATATGAGAGTCACGCTGTTTTTGTTCAGATACAAAAAAGCCGACCATAAGGTCGGCTTTTGCAATCTTTAACGGCTATCAATTAAGCTTCGAATGGGTGAACTTTGATGATAGTTTCGTTACGGTCAGGACCTGTAGAGATGATGTCTACTGGAACGCCAGTTAGCTCTTCAATACGCTTGATGTAGTCAAGAGCGGCTTGTGGTAGAGCATCTAGTGACTTAGCACCAAATGTGTTCTCAGACCAACCAGGCATTGTTTCGTAGATTGGCGTTGCTTTTTCGAATGCTTCAGCAGCCATCGGAGAAACTTCTAGCACGGAGCCATCTTCCATCTTGTAACCAGTACAGATTTTTAGCTCTTCTAGACCATCTAGTACGTCTAGTTTAGTTAGACAGAAACCAGATACAGAGTTGATTTGGATTGCACGACGCATAGCAACAGCATCGAACCAACCTGTACGACGTAGACGACCAGTTGTCGCACCGAACTCGTGACCAACTTCACCTAAGTGCTTACCAATTGGATCTTGCTTATCTAAACCGTCGTATAGTTCAGTCGGGAATGGACCAGCACCAACGCGAGTACAGTACGCTTTCGCGATACCCAAGATGTAACCGATGTGACGAGGACCAAAACCAGAACCTGCAGCAACACCACCAGCAGTCGTGTTAGAAGACGTTACGTACGGGTAAGTACCGTGGTCGATATCAAGTAGTGTACCTTGTGCACCTTCGAACATGATCTTGTCGCCGCGCTTACGTGCTGCGTCTAGTTCGTCAGTTACGTCGATAACCATTGACGTTAGTAGTTCAGCGTAGCCTTTAGCTTGCTCAAGTACTTCTTCGTAGCTTACTGGCTCCGCTTTGTAGAAGTTAACTAGTTGGAAGTTATGGAACTCCATGACTTCTTTTAGCTTCTCTGCGAAAGTCGCCATATCGAATAGGTCGCCAACGCGTAGACCACGACGAGCAACTTTATCTTCGTATGCTGGACCGATACCACGACCAGTAGTACCGATAGCTTTTTTACCGCGAGCGATTTCGCGAGCTTGGTCCATTGCAACGTGGTAAGGAAGAATTAGCGGACATGCTTCAGAAATGAAAAGACGCTCGCGTACTGGAATACCGCGCTCTTCAAGAGGCTTCATTTCTTTAAGTAGAGCTTCAGGTGATAGTACAACACCGTTACCGATAACACATTTTACGTTATCGCGAAGGATACCTGATGGAATTAAGTGAAGAACGGTTTTTTCACCGTCAATTACGAGAGTGTGACCTGCGTTGTGACCGCCTTGGTAGCGTACCACGTATTTTGCATCTTCAGTTAAAAGGTCTACGATTTTACCTTTACCTTCGTCACCCCATTGGGTGCCTAGAACGACTACGTTATTTCCCATCTTTCCAAGTCTGATTGCTAGTTAAAAATGGATTCTAGCACCGAATCACGCTTCTTGCAGTCATTTTTTGTTCACAGAGTTGCTACCAGAATGTCATCTTGCCGCTTTGTTCATTTTGAAATCAGCATATCACTGATAGTATTTAGCTTTCTCTATTCGACTGGAAAGCGCTATGTCTGAATCCATATGGTTGGCGATTGGGCTCGTCTTGATCGTGGAAGGCATTGGGCCACTGATTGCTCCTAACGGTTGGCGGAATATGGTGGCTCAATTAAGTGAACAACCCAACAATCAGCTACGACGCATCGGTGGCTGCCTAGTAGTTGCTGGAGCCGTCATCGCCATCATGATGAGCTAGCACTTAGCATCAGATACAAAAAAGGCTCCCTAAGGAGCCTTTTATTTCAATGAGACGCGGAGATTATTTCTCCATGCTGCCCTTCGACTGGTTCATGTATTGGAAGAACTCACTCTTCGGATCAAGCACCAGAATATCGCTCTTAGAGCTGAAGGACTTCTCATACGCACGTAGCGAACGTAGGAAGCTAAAGAACTCAGGGTCTTTGTTGTATGCTTCAGCATAAATCTTCGCAGCTTCAGCATCCGCCTCACCTCGTGTCACACGCGCAGTTTTATCAGCTTCAGCTAGAATAGTTGCTACTTCTAGTTCTGCTTGAGCACGAATAACTTCCGCTTTTTCACGACCTTGAGAACGGTGCTTACGAGCAACGGACTCACGCTCCGCACGCATACGACGGTAGATAGACTCACTGATTTCATCAGGCAGGTTGATTTTCTTCATTCGGAAATCAACGACACGAACACCCAAGTCTTTCATTGCGCTTTCACGCGTGTCTTTCAATACTTCAGACATGATTAGGTCGCGTTCACCATCAATCTCAAGCGCCTCACGAGCCGCTTCAGTTGCGACAACATCGGCACTTGCGTCTTCTGGTAGCACATCATCGTTACGTGGACCAGATACGATCTGTTTGATTTCACGAGCACCGATTTCAGAACGAAGCACGTCCGTCACTTTACGCTCAAGTAGTGCCTCTGCCGTTAGCGAGTTACCACCGCCAGTCGCGAGGTAGTAGCGACCAAAATCTTCAATACGCCACTTCACGTAGGTATCAATGATAACGTCTTTTTTCTCAGACGTTACGAAACGGTCTGCACGGCCATCCATTGTTTGGATACGTGCATCAAGTTGTTTCACACGGTCAAACAAAGGCATCTTGAAATGCAGACCAGGCTCGTAAATTCGAGTGATGTCGTTGTTGTCTTTCAAGACACGACCAAATCGAACCACGATACCGCGCTCACCTTCAGGAATCACAAACAAAGACATCAACATTAATGCCAGTGCGATTACCAGTACAGGGATCATTAACTTACGCATTCTTAGTATCTCCCTTGACGTGAACCTGTTGAACGAGACTGCGAGTTCGAAGTGTCTTCTTGTGTACGATCAGACTCAAGTTGAATTTGATCATAGGTTGAAGATGACTTCGATTTACGTTTGGTATCTGCTTTGCCCTCTTGTCCCGCCAACTTATCAATTGGAAGGTAAAGAAGATTGCCGCTTGATTCCGAGTCAATCAACACTTTCGAAGTGCTTGAGTACACCTCTTCCATTGCGTCAATGTACAGACGATCACGCGTTACACCAGGCGCTGCTTGGTATTCTGGTAGTAGTTTTTCGAACTGTGCTACCTGACCAAGAGCCTCGTTAGTGACACGCTCATTGTAACCTTGTGCTTCTTTCTTCAAACGCTCTGCACGACCCGTTGCCTTAGGCAAGATTTCGTTCTTGTATGCTTCAGCTTCACGAATGAAACGCTCTTCATCCTCACGTGCTGCGATTGCATCATCAAACGCATCTTTCACTTGCTCTGGTGGACGAGCAGACTGGAAGTTCACATCAACAAGTACCAGACCCATATCATAGCTATCAATGATTTGGTTCAGTGTTTCTTGCGTAGTTTGACGAATTTGCTGACGACCACTGGTTAGAATGCTATCCATCAATGAGTCACCAATTACTGCACGTAGTGCAGAATCCGTTGCTTGACGCAAGCTGTCGTCTGCATTGGTTACACGGTACAAGTATTTGTATGGGTCAGTCACTCGGTACTGCACATCCATCGCAACTGTTACAACGTTTTCATCTTTGGTCAGCATTAGACCAGATGCACGTAGTGAACGAATCGCTTGTACGTTTACCGCTTCGTACTCATCAATAAAGCGAGGACGCCAGTTAAGACCTGGGTCTACGATACGATCGTATTTACCTAAACGCAGTACAACACCACGCTCTGCTTCACCGATGGTGTAAAAACCAGCGAAGAACCAAACTGCAACAGCAATCAGAGCAATCACGCCAAAGCCAATTGCACTACCACCACCGCCGCCGATTGGAGAACCACCGCCGCCTTTTTTACCAAACTTGCCGCCCAGCTTTTGACTCAGTTTGTTGAACACTTCATCTAAATCTGGCGGACCTTGATCTCGGCCACCAGGACGCTGGCCACCACGATTATTATTACCCCAAGGGTCATTATCGCGGCCATTGTTGCCGTTGTTATTTCCAGGCTCATTCCACGCCATTAGAAAGCTCCATCATTTGATATGACGTTATACTGTAGCAGTCCTTTAAGTGACTATAAAGCCAGTCAAAACTGCCCCTTCTCTTTTTTCAAGTCTAGACCAATCTACTTGCTGCATTCGAATATCGATCAACAAGTTACCATCCTGGTCATATTCCTCACGTTGAATACACTTCATTTGGAAGAAGGTACTACGGAATCGTCCTTGATACTGTGGAGGAATTCGCAACTGATGCTCGACCATTTGTGACGCCAGACGTTCCGTCAGCGCCTCAAACAGGACATCAATGCCCAACCCATCCATTGCTGAAACCCAAACTGCGCGAGGTACGCCTTCCTCGTCTCGTTCTATACGTGGTTTCTGCGAATCTAGATTGTCGATTTTGTTCATGACAACCAGAGTCGGCACTTCATGCGCGTCGATCTCTTCTAGTACTTCATGAACAGCTTGAATATTCTCACGAAAACGCTCATCACTGGCATCAACAACATGTAACAAAATGTCAGCTTCTTGCGTTTCCTGCAAGGTTGCCTTGAAGGCCGCAACCAAGTCGTGTGGCAAATGTCGAATAAAACCAACCGTGTCTGCCAAGATGGCAGGACCAACATCTGCTAACTCTATCTTACGTAAAGTCGGGTCCAAAGTAGCAAATAATTGATCAGCCGCGTACACGCCAGCTTCTGTAATACGGTTGAAGAGTGTCGACTTACCCGCGTTGGTGTAACCCACAAGTGAAACCGTTGGGATTTCAGCTCGATTTCGGGCGCGGCGCCCTTGTTCACGCTGCTTCGCTACTTTGTCTAAGCGTCGCAGGATGGCTTTGATTCTGTCACGCAATAAGCGACGGTCGGTTTCCAGCTGGGTTTCACCCGGGCCACGTAAACCGATACCACCTTTCTGCCTTTCAAGGTGCGTCCAACCACGAATCAAACGAGTAGAGATATGACGAAGTTGAGCCAGCTCTGCCTGTAGCTTACCTTCGTGTGTTCGAGCTCGTTGAGCAAAGATATCGAGAATAAGACCAGTGCGGTCGAGAACTCGACATTGGCACAGTGCTTCGAGGTTACGTTCTTGGGCAGGAGAGAGGGCGTGATTAAAAATCACAATTTCGGCACCCGTTGATTGTACCGCTGTAGCAATCTCTTGGGCCTTACCCTCTCCGACATAGTATTTCGGGTGTGGGGATTGACGACTACCAGTTACCACTTGTAGCGCCTCTACCCCAGCAGAAGAAACCAGCATTTCGAACTCAGCCAGATCTTCCCATTCACCTTCTTGCGTGAAGTTGATATGAACAAGTACGGCTCGCTCACCGGATTCATAACGGTCAAACAAGCAATCAACTCCTTATTTTAAAAATACTCGATGAAGAATTAATCTTCTGATTTCTCTTGTGGACGCTCACCTTGTGGACGTTCACCGCTGTGATGGCTCACTGGACGAGCCGGCACAACTGTTGAGATCGCGTGCTTGTACACCATTTGGTTAACAGTATTCTTCAGCAGGATCACAAATTGATCGAATGATTCGATCTGACCTTGTAGTTTAATACCATTCACAAGGTAGATAGATACCGGGATACGCTCACGACGTAGCGCGTTTAGAAATGGGTCTTGTAGAGATTGCCCCTTAGCCATTTTTATTTTCCTTATTTAATTTGTAGTTGTAATTATTTAGCTAGTGGTGCAATGCAAAAGATACGGCTTTTGCATCTGAGCTAAACGAATCAAAAATGCACTCTAAGTAATTAGCAGCATAGTATAAAAACCGCCAACAACAGATCCTTTGAGAGTGCGTTCACGCAAAAACGATCACATTATACACAGCTATGTCAATCAGATGCTATTGCTTCCGACATCGTTTCTAATGCCTGTTCAATGTTCTCGCTATCCAACCAAGTTAAATCATCCCAGCTGCGTAACCAGGTGATTTGACGCTTGGCCAATTGACGAGTCGCGCATACGCCACGAAATACCGCTTCGTCACGTGTACACTCCCCATCTAAATACTCCCACATCTGTCGGTAACCGACGCATCGTATGGAAGGAAGATCGGGGTGAAGATCTTTTCGCGAATGTAACGCTTTCATTTCTTCTTCAAAGCCCGCTTCCATCATCTTCTCGAAACGGAGTTCAATCCGACGGTGAAGTTCTGCCCTATCCTTGGGAGCTATTGCAAACTGCTTGACTCGGTATGGTAGGCTTTCACCTTTCGTTTGAGTCAATTCAGTCAAAGTTTTACCTGAAATGCGAAAAACTTCCAATGCCCGAGATAAACGTTGGGGATCATTGGGATGGATTCTCGCGGCTGACACAGGATCAACCTCTTTGAGTTCATCGTGCAACACTGACCAACCTTTAGTCAATGCCTCTTGTTCAATTTGCTGACGAATTTCAGGATTTGCAGCAGGAAGTGGTGATAAACCTTCAAGTAACGCCTTGTAATACAGCATTGTTCCACCCACAAGAAGTGGAATTTTTCCTTCTGCAACAATATCATCCATCGCTTTCAATGCATCTCGACGAAAGTCGGCGACAGAGTAAGATTCACTTGGATCCAAAATATCTATCAAGCGATGAGGCGCCAAACTTAACTCTTTTTCATCCGGTTTCGCCGTACCGATATCCATCCCTTTGTAGATCAAAGCAGAATCAACACTGATGATCTCAATCGGAAATTTTTGACGAAGACTAATCGCCAGCTCAGTTTTGCCTGATGCAGTTGGCCCCATTAAAAATAGCGCCAAAGGTAGTTTATCTGTCATGGTTTTAATTTGGCTATCGTGGCAGAGAAATCAACAGCGGATACGAATTTTGTATCTTCTAATGGCAATTGACCATGTCTTAGCTGTTCAAGTTCCGCAATAATTTGAATGGCTTCAGAAAAAGTATAGTGACTCTTCACTGTCGTGACCTGTAATGCGAGCCAATCTATCAACTCAGACAGCATCTGAGCCGCTGCTATACCTTCGTTCACACAAGATTGCGCGTAAGATAACAGATCTGGTACTAAATTTTGTAAGTTTTGTTGACGCAGCGGAGCTGGAACGCCCATCACCATTAAGGCGTGCTCGTTTCTCGCTTTCAATTGAATACCAAGCAATGCCAAATCTTGTTGATAATCTTGGGCCAGTCTCACTAATTCGGCCTCTAACTTAATAGATAGAGGAACAAGCAGAGGTTGTGCCTTAAGTGCACCATCGCTTGGAGTGAGCTGGCCTTTTACACGATAAAATTCTGCTCTAGGTAACGAGACTAACGCCGCCCCACTGTCACTGCCCATCAAAACAAATTGTTCATCGACCACCATCAGCGCTTTGCCTAATGCAGTAATCGATGGCATTGATGTGTGCGAAGTTATCGTTTGGGGCGCTATTGGAGTGACTGCCTGAGCCTCAAACTCTGGCGTTTTCAACAGCTCGTGATAAGCGCGTACTTCTTGTTTAGTTGGCGCTGGTTCTACGTGGCGCTCTTTACTGTGACTTGGCTTTGGTGCGGGTTTGGATTCCACCCAATCATTACGTTTGAATGACTCCACTACGCGCGCCTCTCGCACGGAGGTTTCACTAGGACCGCTATTACGAGGCTTCACTTCATAATCACTGCGTCCAGGATAAGCCGGTGTACTCTCTATCGCTTGATAAACCCGTTCTGGTACTGGTGAAGATGCTGGCTCTTGTACTTTTTCAGGCTCTGGCGAATGCTCAATCTCTTCAGACTCAGTCGGTTCCACGCGATGAAATGCCGATTCATTCACCTGTGGTTTATCAATCACGGCGCTTTGTGAAAGTGCATCCGTCAAAGCTTGATAGATGAAATCATGCACCAAACGAGCTTGGTGGAAACGCACTTCATGCTTAGCAGGGTGAACATTCACATCTACTTGGTGCGGATCTAGCTCAATAAAGAGCACATACGCAGCAAACTGATCTGGCTTTAAGCTCATTTCATAGCTTTGACGAATCGCGTGATTGATTAATTTGTCACGCATCATTCGGCCATTCACATAGCAATATTGTAAATCGCTTTGCTGCCTTGCTCCCTCTGGTGTGGTAATCCACCCATGTAACTTTAACCCTTGATGCTCAAGCTCGATTCTGAGCATATGCCGCACAAACGCATTACCGCAGACAGCAGCAATACGCTTTTCGGTTTGAAGCTGATTTTTCGCCGCGCGATATTGACGGATGATCTTGCCGTTATGACGCACATTGATGGTGACATCAAAGCGGCTTAACGCAATGCGTTTCAATAACTCATCAATATGAGCAAATTCGGTTTTCTCCGTACGAAGAAACTTGCGACGCGCTGGAGTATTAAAAAATAAGTCCAACACCTCAACAGTCGTGCCAATCGGGTGCGCTGCTGGCTTAAGCTTCACCTGCATATCACGCCCTTCGGAGTAGGCACTCCAGGCTTCTTCTTGTGCCGCAGGACGCGACGTGAGCGTCAAACGCGAGACTGAGCTAATACTGGCTAACGCTTCACCGCGAAAACCTAGACTCATAATGGCTTCGAGATCATCTAAGGTATGTATCTTAGATGTCGCATGACGACTGAGCGCTAAGCCAAGTTCATCTTTCGCGATACCTTTTCCGTTATCACGAACACGAATCAGCTTTGCGCCTCCTTTCTCGATATCGATATCGATTCGAGTTGCGCCAGAATCAAGACTATTTTCAACCAGCTCTTTAATCACAGAAGCAGGTCTTTCGACCACTTCCCCTGCGGCGATTTGGTTTGCAAGTCTGGCTGGCAAAATTTTAATCGTCATAATGAGTTAGAAGCTCACCTACTTGTTTGGAATGATCAGGACTTGCCCAACCGCTAGCTGATCAGAGCGTAAGTTATTCGCTTTACGAATGCTCGATACGCTAACGCCGTATTTGGACGCTATTTTGCCAAGGAACTCACCCCGAGAAACCTTGTGCTTACGAATCGGTTTATCTTTTACCGCGACCGTTATCTTCAACTTTTGCCCTACCCACAAGGTATCTGACTTCAAGTTATTCTCTCGGCGGATATCTGAAACCTTCACTTTATAGTGATTCGCAATCTTACCTAAGAACTCACCAGACTTAACCTTGTGCGTAATGGTTTCTGTCTCAACAGTAATCGGTTTACTTGGCACTTTAATCGTACCAGCAGAAGGAATGTTGAGCTTCTGACCAATTGCCAAGCCTGTCGACTTCAAGTTGTTTGCCGACATCAGCGCTTTAGAGCTAAGCCCATATTTGTTCGCGATCACCGATAATGACTCGCCACGCTTTACAATATGTACCATTGGCTTCGCTGAAGGCGAGAACACCGTACCCTCTGGTGGGTTATCTTTTAAGTACTTGACGACCGCCTTAGTGATAGCCTGAGCTAACTTATCTTGGTGCGCTCGTTGAAACAGTAAACGCTCTTCTGTTGGGTTAGAAATAAAGCCCGTTTCCACTAGCACAGACGGAATCTGTGGAGAGCGTAAAACCGCAAGGCTGGTGTTGATCGGTTTGGTGTTATGCAGGTGCGCAACACGTCCCATCTCACCTAGGATTTCTGTTGCCAGCTTATAGCCTTCTTTTTGTGAATGACTAAACTGCAAGTCCAACAAAGTTTGGTTCACGTTACGATCTTTTGTCTTCGTGAAGAACGCATTACCCGAGCCGCCCAATAACTCAGACTGTTTCTCATGGTTCTCGACCCAACGAGCAATTTCGGTATTTGCACGACGAGTATTTAGTACGAAGACCGATCCACCGCGAGGCTTCGGTGAAGTAAACGCATCTGCGTGAATGGAAATCAGCAAGTGCGCATCATTTTCACGAGCAATCGCGACACGACGGTTTAAGTTTACAAAATAATCTCCCGTACGAGTCATGCGCGTTTTAATACCAGGAGTCGCATCGAGCTGAGCAGCAATTTTTCTTGAGATACTCAATACCGCATCTTTCTCGTACTTACGACGTGAAGGGCCAATAGAGCCAGGGTCTTCCCCACCGTGACCAGGGTCGATAACAATTAACACTTCTTGAGCTCGTTGAACTGAACTCATGTCTTTGCTGGCCGCCGCTGGCTTACTCGGTTTAGAGGTCGATGCCTTCTTACCGTGCGGTAAATCAATCACCAAGCGGTGACCATACTGCCCACCTGGTGTTGGGCTTAATTTAAATAATTCCGCTTGAACGCTCTTTTTTAGTTCAAACACCAAACGATAAGTGCCCTTCTCTGGAGGCGAGCTTTTTCGTACCAGTTTTAAAACAGGGCTATCCGTAACAGTAACAGGCAGTCTGGCCTGCATCGTCGTGCTTTTTAAATCCACGACAAGGCGATCCGGCCCTGATAAAGAGAAATAGGAATAGTCAGCTTCCGAGCCTAAATCGATGACAACACGCGTTTCATCAGGTGAAGGCCAAACTCGAAAACTCTTAACGACGTTAGCAAATGCTAAATTGGGGATGAGAAGGAGAAAAGTGGCGACAAACGTCGCCACTACTCTAAAATTTGAAAAACTCAACATAGCTCCAATCGACTGAGTAACTGCACACCATAATCATTATTAGCTGTTAGTTCGGCTACACGTTGCTCACCTTGGTAGCGAATGTTTACATCAAGATCCGGTTGTGGCAGTAAGCCATGCCCTTTTTCAGGCCATTCAACCAAGCAAATCGCATCGTCTGTGAAATAGTCTCGAATACCCATAAACTCAAGCTCTTCAGGATCCGCAAGACGATAAAGGTCGAAGTGATATACTTGCCACTGATCCAACTGGTACGGTTCGACTAGAGTATAAGTTGGACTTTTCACGTTACCTTGATGACCAAGAGCACGGACAAAACCACGACTAAAGGTTGTTTTACCTGCACCCAAATCACCATGCAGATAAATTGTGGTTTGCTGGGAACAAAGCTGAGCCAAAGCGGTGCCTAGTGCAACCGTTTCATGCTCATCTTTTAAATTGAATTGTTTCGTGCTCATTGATGCTTCTCTAACTAATGATCGTTGACTATATAAAAATCAAAAGAACAGGAATAGTAAACCGTGTTGGTTTTGAGAGACAAGCTTTCAAATGTCATATGTGCGAAAAAAGTATCCAATAAACGGTATCTTAATCATCTTAGTATCGACCTAGATTTAGAATATATGCAAATGACTTCAATAAGCAGTATTCACAACATCAAAAACGTACCTAACTGGGTAGCACCAAAGCCAGAGATCCGTTAAGATCCGCCCCCCTTTATTCCGGTGGTTAACATGAACTACGAACAACTCGCACAACAAATCAAAGTTTGGGGAAAAGAACTCGGCTTCCAAAAAGTTGGGATCTGCGACGTTGATCTGAGTGAACATGAAGCAGCACTACAAAAATGGCTTGATGCAGGCTATCACGGCTCAATGGATTGGATGGCTCGTCACGGTATGATGCGTGCTAGACCCCATGAGCTACTCCCGGGAACCGTTCGTGTTATCAGCGTCCGGATGGACTATCTGCCACCAGAGGCTCAATTCGCTTCGAACCTCGCGAATAAAAGTCATGCCTATATTAGCCGCTACGCACTAGGGCGCGATTATCACAAGCTCGTCAGAAAGCAGCTAAATAAGCTCGGCAAACTTATTGAACAAGAGGTTGGTCAATATGGTTACCGACCTTTCGTTGATTCCGCACCAATATTAGAGCGACCTCTCGCCCAAAAAGCGGGCTTAGGTTGGACCGGGAAACATTCCCTGATTTTAGATCAAGACTGTGGATCGTGGTTCTTTTTAGGTGAACTACTTATCGACTTACCACTACCCGTAGATGAGCCAAGCGTTGATCAGTGCGGTAAATGCAAAGCATGCATTACATCATGCCCAACACAAGCCATCGTTGAAGACAAAGTTGTCGATGCCAGGCGTTGTATCTCTTATCTCACCATCGAGTTCGGTGGCGTGATTCCTGAAGAGTTTCGAAAGCCAATGGGTAACCGCATTTATGGTTGTGACGACTGTCAATTGGTTTGCCCATGGAACCGCTACGCCGACATAACGGAGCAAGATGATTTCCACCGTCGTGACAGTTTCAAAAACCCTGACCTCGTCGACATGTTTAACTGGGATGAAGCGACTTTTCTAAAAAATATGGAAGGCTCCGCTATCCGTCGTATTGGTCATATACAGTGGCTACGTAACATCGCTGTCGCACTTGGTAATGCAGAATATAGTCAGCGAATCATAGATGCGCTGGAAAGTCGGCAAGGTGAAAATAAATTACTTGATGAGCACATTAAATGGGCTTTGACAGAGCAACTGAATCAACTCCCCACTGAGAGTAATTCATCTATAGAGACAAAAAAGCAACGCTTAATAAGGATAGTCGAGAAGGGACTGCCGAGAGACGCATAGAGCGTAGTCTATATGCAAGAGATTGAAAGTACTTTTGCATGTTCAATTCATGACCTTGTTCTCAATTTTGTAATGTGGAAAAAAATTTGAGATTCAAGAAAAACAAGCTAGCAGAAAAAAGTTAAACACAGCTCGGAGAAATGACTAGGATCAAAAAAATACCAGTTAATGATCGTATTTTAACGTACTCGATCCGACAAAAAACTTATTTTTTCTTTATATAACAAAGATTTAATTGGTATTTCTTTGTTGTTTCAACTTCATTTTAGAGAAAAGATCTTTCTTCCCCATCATAAAAAGTCAAGCTAAAAACACTTTATCAACCAACTTATCCACAGAACGACGTATGTGGATAACTCTGTTAATTAAAGTAGATAAAACACGCGAAGCCTCATCATACTTGTACGTCAGCCGATTCATATCGTGTTTTAAACACAAACGAAATCGTCCGACATCATATGATGCGGATAAAAGTTTAGCTTTTGGGGATTCATGCTTCGCAGCATTATGAAAAGAGCGATGTGATTGGTTGCGAGAAGCAGGCGTTGAATCAAGCGGCGCATCCGTAGACGACTTAACAATTGTATACTAAATAAGTACTCAATCTATCGTCTTGTATTTGGTTGCGGGGGCCGGATTTGAACCGACGACCTTCGGGTTATGAGCCCGACGAGCTACCAAGCTGCTCCACCCCGC
>NZ_JAWOTF010000032.1:0-32921 GCF_033338735.1 Vibrio sp. Vb1127
TGTCGGAGGACATTAAAGTTTGAAACTTTTCTCTCGTGTAGAGTTTAGTACCAAGTAGCCTAGATAAAAGAAGGTAACAATAAAGTTTGAAACTAACTTAATGCCATAACTCTCTGCACAACAGAATTATGACAATAAAGTTTGAAACTTTAAGCATTGTAAGAGACCTTCCTTTCTAGGCACTTAGTCATTGGTCAACCCAGTCTCGCTTAGCAAACTTTTTGGATACAACGGAATAACGGACTCGTTTCGATTTAGTGTAAGAGCTCCTTTTAAATAAACAAAAGGGCTCCGCACTTACCTCAAGAGCCCAACTTCTTAATCGACTTTTAGTACTTATTATAAAGTTTCATCTGCCCTGTCTTATCAAAAGACACCACGTTAAAGCCTTTGTACTCCTGCCCTGGTCGTGCCATTCCCGGCGAATGCTGCGGCATACCGGGAGCGGCGATTCCTGAAATATTTTCAGGCCTTTCCTCAAGCAAACGCTTGATATCAGACTCAGGAACATGCCCTTCAATCATATATCCATCAATGACAGCTGTATGGCAGGACATCAGTTGACTAGGCATTCCAAACTCTTGTTTGACATAACTCCAGTCGCGAGCATGGTTAACATTCACTTCGTAGCCTTTCTTCTCCATAATTGCTGCCCATTCCTTACAGCAACCACACGTAGGCGATTTATAAAGCTCAATAACAGGCTTAGCAAAGACGTTAAAGCTCAAAATCAAAGATGAAAGTGCAATAAGTCTCAATTTTTTACTCATATAGTTACCTAACTAAAATCTATTTTACGTTAATACTGACGGCTTCATCGCCATAACTCAGCTCATACACTCCTTTTTCAGGAATCCACTCAAAGTGCTGAGTTTCATACGGCTCTACGCGCAGTGTTAAATGTTTACCAGCCAAAGGGGAGAGGTCAATTGACATTGACTCAAACGTTTTATTTAGTACCACCAATTGACTCTTCTCACCGCTATCTATAGAAACTGAGAGTAGCGCCTCTTTGGTGCCTTCATACATCCAATCCACTAACTGAAACGTTCCAAGATGCTCCATGTAATCTGCTAGATTTATCTTATCTTGTTCACTTAGTGCATCGCCTAAAAGCTTCATTGTTTGTTCATGCTCTAGGCTATATTTCAGATCATTTAAGGAGCTACCTCTGATGTTCCCACCAACGTTACCTCCCCCTTGACCGTATAGCCCATGACACGCAATACATCCATATCCACCTACAGTAAGAAAAGTGGACTCACCGGCTGAAATTGAGTCTTCTGAAGCATAGGTGAACAAACTCACACTAAACATACCCGCTAGCATGAATAAACGCTTTAACATCATCAGGTTCCTTTATAGCGTCTATAAACTCACTTTTTTAATCATGCCTGCTTCTGCATGCCCTGGAATATTGCATGCAAATTCAACCTTGCTATCCCCCTGGAAGTGCCAAATCAACTGCTTAGCTTTACCCGGTTTTACTGTAACTGCATTCCCAGAATCATGCATATGATGAGGCATTTTCTTCATCATTTCTCGATGTTCAAGTTGCTCTTTCGCTGAGCCAATAGTGAACTCATGATCAATCTTGCCAACATTCATAACCACAAATTGAACTACATCATTAGGTTCAATTTGTACTTCTTTTTTGAACTTGATTGTCATGTCATCTGCCAACACAACATGAACCACTTTATCTGGCTTTGCACCTGTTGCTGGCATACCAACATCAGACATGCCTTCCATCGACATCATTGAATTATCCATATCGTCATGATTCATATTACTATGGTCCATGCTCTCATGGTTCATAGAGCCATGGTTCATGTTGCTGCTATCCATATCAGCGTGATTCATCGAGCCATGATCCATGTTTGAGTGATCCATTCCTGCCATTACCGACATTGAAGTCACAGAGAATAATGTGGCTAGTAGTGTTTTTTTCATGTTCATAATGTATTCCTTACTAATTTGTGTAGAAGTTTTACGGGCTAAGTAGGTTCTCAGCCCGAGTGTATGTGTTTAGTTATGTTTAAGTTCGCGAGTTTTCCAAAGCTTGAAAATCGCAGGAAGAACCAGAAGTGTGAGTAGCAGAGCGGATGCCATGCCACCAATCATTGGTGCGGCGATACGTTGCATTACCTCAGAGCCAGTCCCCTCACCGTACATGATTGGGATCAAACCGATAATCACAGTAAGTACCGTCATCATTACTGGGCGAACGCGCAAGCCAGCTCCCTCGCGAATCGAGTTACTTAAATCATCTTCATTCAATGATTTACTTTGCTCTTTAGCATCCAACTTTGTGTAGTGCCATGCTTGGTTGAGGTACACCAACATGATGACTCCAATCTCGACAGCAACCCCTGCTAGCGCGATAAAACCAACTCCTACTGCGATTGAGAGGTTGTAGCCGAGGTAATGCATGAGCCACAAGCCACCCACCATCGCTAAAGGCAGAGTCAGCATGATAATCATCACCTCACCTACGCGTCGGAAGCTGAAGTAAAGTAGTAACATGATGATGGCAATCGTGATTGGCACAACAACACCCAAACGCTCTTTCGCACGCTCCATGTATTCATATTGACCTGACCATGCAATTGAATAACCAGCTGGCATATCAAGTTGATCTGCAACCGCTTGTTTGGCTTCCTCAACGTAAGAGCCTAAGTCTCGACCATCGATATCTACAAACACCCAGCCATTTGGACGAGCATTCTCTGTTTTAATCATTGGTGGTCCATCTTCATAGCGCACATCAGCCACATCAGCTAAGGCAATTCTAGCGCCACTAGGGGTAACCAATGGCAGTTGCTTTAGCTTAACGACTGAATCACGATAATCTTGTGGATAACGGACATTAATTGGGTAACGCTCAAGACCTTCAATGGTTTCTCCAACATTCATACCACCGACAGCGGTAGAAACTACCTGTTGTACCTCTTTAATGTTAAGACCGTATCGAGCTGCCGCTGTTCGATTGATATCAATAGTGACATAACGACCACCGGCAACACGCTCTGCATATACAGATGCAGTGCCTGCAATATTGTTAAGAATAGGTTCTAGTTGAGCACCTATTTTCTCAATTTCAGCTAGGTCTCTCCCTGCGATCTTGATACCTATTGGAGTTTTGATACCCGTTGCTAACATGTCGATGCGTGTTTTTATAGGCATCACCCATGCGTTAGTTAAACCAGGAAATTGAATTAAGTCATCAAACTCTTTTCTTAGCGACTCAGTTGTCACACCCTCACGCCACTGATCTCGCGGTTTAAGCTGAATGACCGTTTCAATCATAGTTAAGGGAGCAGGGTCTGTTGCGGTGTCAGCACGACCGACTTTACCCCATGTTGTCTGCACTTCAGGTACGGTCTTAATTAGTTTGTTTGTTTGCTGAAGTAACTCTCGTGCTTTACCAATGGAAATACCTGGATAGGTGGTTGGCATGTACATCAAATCACCCTCATCAAGAGGAGGAATAAACTCACTACCTAGTTTCGTTGTTGGATAATAAGCTGACCCCATAAGAGCAATAGCTAATACAATCATGCTTTTCGGGTACTTGAGACTAATATTCAGTAAGGGCTTATAAAGGGCAATTAGACCTTTATTAATAGGGTTCTTATTCTCTGGTAATATTTTACCGCGAATAAGATATCCCATGAGCACCGGCACTAAGGTAATAGCAAGGCCTGCTGCTGCCGCCATTGCATAAGTTTTAGTAAAGGCGAGTGGCGAGAACATCTTGCCTTCTTGGCCTTCCAATGCGAATACAGGAACAAAACTTAGCGTGATGATAAGTAGCGAGAAGAACAGCGGTGCACCAACCTCTTGCGCTGCATCACCAATCACTTGCCATCGGTTTTTGTCAGTCAATGGGGTTCGTTCAATGTGCTTATGTACGTTTTCTATCATAACGATAGCACCGTCTACCATTGCGCCTATCGCGATTGCAATCCCTCCTAGCGACATGATATTGGCGTTGATACCTTGCCAATGCATGACAATAAAGGCCCCTAAAATACCGACAGGGAGACTCAATGCGATAACGAGCGAAGACCGAATATGAAATAGAAACAACGCACATACAATAGCGACAACAATGAACTCTTCTGCAAGCTTTTTCCAAAGGTTCTCAACCGCTGCATTAATTAACGTCGAGCGATCGTAAGTAGCCACTATCTCAACGCCATCAGGCAAGCTACGTTGAAGCTCGTTTAGCTTATCCTTAACATTACTGATCACTTCGCTTGCGTTTTCTCCAAAACGCATGACAATTACGCCACCTACGGCTTCGCCCTCTCCATTTAATTCAGAGATTCCTCGTCTCATCTGTGGTCCGAGTTCAATATCAGCAACGTCACCTAATATTAGGGGAGATCCCTTTTTACTTACCTTGAGAGGTAGCGCTTTAATGTCATCGATACTAGACAAGTAGCCAGTGGTTCGTACCATGTGTTCAGCTTCTGCAACTTCCACTACAGACGCGCCACTTTCTTGGTTACCATTTTGAATAGCCATATTGACCTGTTGCAGAGTTAGGTCATAAGCACGTAGCTTGGCAGGATCGATTTGCACTTGGTATTGCTTAACCATACCACCAACGGTCGCTACTTCTGAAACGCCGTCTACGGTTTGTAGCTCATATTTTAAGAACCAATCTTGTAAGCTACGCAGTTCAGCAAGATCATGCTTGCCAGTTTTATCTTGTAAAACATAACTGTAAACCCAGCCCACACCTGTCGCATCTGGACCTAGTGTTGGTTTAGCGCTTGGAGGAAGGTTTGGTGCAACTTGACTTAAATATTCGAGCACTCGTGAGCGAGCCCAGTACATATCTGTATCATCATTAAAAATGATATACACATAAGAATCACCAAAGAACGAATATCCACGAACAGTTTCAGCACCAGGAACGGCAAGCATTGCCGTTGTCAGCGGATACGTGACTTGGTCTTCCACCACTTGGGGCGCCTGACCCGGGTAACTTGTTTTTATGATCACTTGTACATCTGATAGATCAGGGAGAGCGTCAACTGGTGTATTTTTTACGCTATATAATCCACCAAAGACTAGAGCAAAAGTCGCTACCAATACCAAAAAGCGATTATTGATAGACCATCGAATGATTGCACCTATCATTGCTTATCCTCTCTTTTAACTAACTCTTTGAGAAGATAATCAGAGCCTTGTTTCTCCACTAGAAACCGAACTTTGTCACCCTCCTGAAAACTTGAGAGTTCTATGTCGCCACCTACTGAAAAGTTGAGCTCACCAGCATCCCATGACCAATCAGCCACAGGAACATGATTTAGAGTCACCATACCAAAATCCGCCATCAACATAGAAACATCACCGTCTATCCATATTTCCGTATTTATGCTCAGCTCAGTTACTTTGTAATCAACGATTTCATATTGACCCGATTCAGATTTTTTCATTTCAAAGTCGATCATTTTCCCTTTTGAAAGTGGTTCCATTTCAACGTGCTCTGACACCATAAAGTTCATGGTCATTCCTGGCCAATCCCATTCAGGAACAGGCTTATGATTAATAGTTAGCATTCTATGTCCAACCATTGCATCAGTAATTTCACCTGTTGCCCAAACCGTTTCGGCAGTGGGTTCGATGCCATTGATTCTTGATAGGTCGGCAGACTGACTTGATTCAGAGTCCAACATGAAGTGCGCTGACGTAACAACGCGCTCTCCTTGTCGCAACCCCTTTAGAACCTCAATCTTATCTGCGGCTTCACGACCAACTTCAATTCTGGCAGAACGATATTTTCCTTCCCCCTCAGCCAGCACCACACGAGTCATACCACCAGATCGAATGACCGACGATCGAGGGATGGTTAACACTTCATCATTTGATACTGGTTTCAGAGTGACATTTGCAAACATATTTGGCTTAAGTTCGCCTTGTGGATTATCGAATCGAAGGCGAACACGCAATGTACGGGTACTAGGGTCTAGAATGGGATAGACATAATCCACTTCACCATTCCATTCTCCACCAGGTAAGGCATCCAGTGTCATAGATGCTTGACTGCCTTGTTTAATCCAATGGGATTGACGCTCAAAGACTTCTGCATCTACCCATACTTGATTCAAAGGACCTGCGCTGATCACCGCTTGAGCTGGAGAAAGGTAGCCACCTTCACGGATATTGAGGCTTGCAATAACGCCGTCTGCCGGTGCTTTAATTTCAATGGTTTGTGACGCTTTGCCTCGACGGGCGATGGATTTAATTTGATTGCGGTCAACCCCCAAAGTGATCAAACGATCTGTAGCACCTTGTATCATTCCTTTACGCTGGCTCTTATAGGCACTGATCAGTTCTTCTTGTGCTTTTACAAGCTCTGGGGAATACAGAGTGAACAGCGTGTCACCTTGTTTCACTTTTTCACCAACAGCATTGATATAAAGCTTTTCAACCCAACCCGATACTCGAACATTGGTCTGCCAAAGTTGACTCTCATCAAAGGCGACATAGCCGACAGTTTCGATACGTGGTGCAAGGACCTCTTGCTTTACGGTATCTGTTTTTACACCGAGGTTATTTTCAACCGCAGGATCGATTTTTACTGTTCCTGGCTTGTCGTTACTACCATTGAGATCATCAGCATACACAGGAATAAGATCCATCCCCATAGGGGACTTTCCTGGCTTATCTCGCTGATAGTTTGGGTCCATCGGTGCAACCCAATATAGTGGTTCATCACTTGATTTAGACTCAGAAGCTGTCATTCCAACCATGTTATGGTTCATGCCTGAAAGGTAAATATTCGCTCCATAACCTAGTGCGCTTCCGATTAAAAGCGCTAGGCTTGCAACTTTAAATGTACTCATCTTGATTCCTTTATTATTGTTCTTTGTACTTAGTGTTTGGCGCAGAAACTTGATATTCGAAACCACCAAGTAACATTGATAACTTGCTATTGACCTGATTCATATCGGTTATTAGGCGAGCAAGCTCCATTTGAAGAGCCAATTCATCGGTTGATGCAGTAATGACATCACCAAACTGAGCAGTATTGTTCTGATAGCCGCGCTCTACCGCTTCAATGCGGGCTTTAGACTGAGGTAATAAGCGCTCTTGGTAGCGCTGAATACGTTCAGTGAGATTCATTCTGTCCGTCATTAATGCGTTTACTTGGGCGTTCATTTGAGCGAGCAGCGTATCTTTTTGATATTGCGCTGCACCTACTTGGTATTGAGCGGCCGCTACATTTTTATCTTGGCGGTTGTCAGTGAACAAAGGGATATCCATAGTAAGATAGGCACTCAGCAAATCTGAAGCTGGCTCACCCTTCATGTTGTCAGATTGACGGTAGGCATACATCACCTCAACACCAAATTGTGGCGTGTAAGATTGTTCAGCAACCTCCACTTGGGTGCGATTGGCAGAGATGTTGGCGTCAGCCATTTGCGCCATAGGATGTTGGTTAAGCAGTGAGTAGTACTGGGTGTTGCTGGTTTGCTGCTCTAAAAGCGTATTCAAACGCGACCAGTCTAATTGATAGCCTGCCTGATTCGAATCAATGGAACGATGATTTAACCACTCTGAGCCTAGCCATTCTGATAACTGAGCTACGGCTCGATTTTGCATTTGTTGATTCGATTGCAGCTTTTCGTCGAGCTTGTTGACTTGAAGCTGGGTGTTAAGCAGATCTTGCGCTTCGCTCTTACCAATTGAGTAATTGGTTTGAATATACTGCTCCATCTCTACCATGAAACGTTGATTAGATTCAATCAACGTTTCTGCATATTGAAGGTAGCCCAGCTCCAACCATAGTTGAGTAATACTATTCGCTACTTCACGCTCACGAACTTGAACCTGATACGCCATACCATCGGCCTGTTGATTCGCTTTACGTTGGTTAAGATCTAACGTCGCACCACGTTCAAACTGTTGCATTAATCCAACAGAAATGTTCGTCATGGGATCTTCATCAAACTTGAATGAATCCACAGGTAAACCGCCAAAGCCCACCTTAAGTTTTGGATCCATGAGAGTCGAGCTTGCAACGCCCGTTTCACGCATCGCCTGTGACTGCGCAGCATATTGAGAGCGACTCGTATCATTTGCTAGAGCCGCTTCAATTAGCGCGTTCAACTGCTGTGTCGAAGCCACGATAGTTTGTGGAGTCGCGTTCGACCCCGTATGTGACAGGGCAGGCATTGCACAAAGTGCGACTGCAACCCCAAGACTCAGGGATTTAAATGCCCTGAAGCCGTTTAATTCAATACTCATTGTTGTTTATCCACGATAAAACAATATGGACATACCCCAACCTCTACCTTCCAGCAGAAAGAATTGAGAGCTAAATAGTTATGATAGTTGAATTAAACAGAGGGTGGACGCAGTAAGCTCTGAATACGAGTTACTGTAACGCCTATTTTGATTGGGTGACGCAGGGCTAAATCAGATTCAGATGTACTGATTAAGCGAGAAGATGAGAGTGGAAAAAATACGCTAGAACACACGCTTTTACAGCAGTCGCCACCAAATGTAGATGAGCTCTCGCAATGTATAGAACTATCGCTCTCTGTCATCTCCATCGATGGGCAGCCTATCATCGCATGATGGCTTGCTGTAGTCTCAGACATTTCCATCGAGTCATGGTGAGAAAGTTTGGGTTGAACTGAAGAGGACGATATTGGACTCATACCCATCATTGGCATACTTGAGACGTAGCTCGACATCAACATCGCTAAGATGCTGATAATCAAAATACTTGTTTGTCTCAAAGAGTTTGTCATGCGGTACCTTTTCACTTTGCATTCATAATACCTTATGAGAACTGATGAGCAATAGTGATATTAAAAATCTATTGGAGCTAAAGATTATTGAAAATAAATACGAATTCAGTTCGCTCATCCTTCGCATTGACTAAGATATCCCCGTGATGTGCTTTCATGATAGCCTTAGCTATTGGAAGTCCTAACCCAGCTCCAATACTTCCGTTATGGACACGCGACTTATCGGAACGATAGAATCGTTCAAATATATAGGGCAAAGAGCTCAAAGGAATAGGCTCACCAACATTGCTAATTGTCACCTTGTTGCTCGTTTCTGATTCGGAGATTACTACCGAGATATCCGTATTATGAAAGCAATGCCTCAACGCATTAGACAACACATTACCAAATGCTCGTTGAAGCATATCCCTGTCACCAAGCTGAGTCGATGAGCCATCTAACGTAAATCGAACGTTCTTCTCTTCCGCCAACACTTCATAATATTCAAGCAAGGGGACGATTACCTCACTCAACTCTAACTCTGCTTCGTGCTTATGCAGAAGTCTATTTTCTGATTTAGCTAGATACAACGTATCCGAAATGGTCTTGTTGAATCGTTCTAGCTCTTCGATATTAGACACTAAAATGTCTTGATACTCTTCAATAGAACGCTCTAGACTAAGCGCCACTTGTGTCTGGGTCATGATATTGTTCAAAGGTGTTCTTAGCTCATGCGCAATATCGGATGAAAACTCACTCAGTCTGAGGAAGCCTTCTTGTAACCTGTCTAACATTTCATTTTGAGAAATAATTAAGCTGCTTAACTCATTTGGAAGTGAGTTACTTGGGATACGTATGCTTAGGTTGCTAGTGTTAACTCGTTCGATATACCCTTTTAATGTCTTTAGTGGCAGTAAGCCATTTCTAACAATAATTAAGGCGTAGGCGCCAGACAAAATCACGGTCAAAACTAATGTCCATAATAGGATGGTATTTAGCTTGTCGAAAAATAGTTTATGGTGAGTCACATCCATTGCAAGAACAATCGCACCGCCTTCCGTATCTGGATAGTCAAACTTAAAAGCTTGGTAATGTTTATTGTCTACACTCCATTCGAATGAGGAGTCGCCAATCAGCTCAGGTGGAAAGTCAATAGTTTCATTATTCGTTTTCACCACCTGTCTGTTGTTTAAGATCCAGGCTGAGATATCCAAAGAGTTAAACAGGTCTAGATCTTGCTCAATAGTGCCCGTTAAAGGACGGAGTTTTGTTTCTAGGTGACTATAGTCCTGCTCATTAAAATGGCTCTTGATAGCGTTTTGGATCGTCAAAGCAAACACGACTAAAACAACAAAAGAGGCTGTGACAAACATAAACACCAGTTTGCGCGCGATGGATTGGTTTAGTAATTCTTTCATTCTACGGCGTCATCAAGTTTGTACCCCATACCTCGCACGGTCAGGATAAGTTTTTTCTGATAGGGCTTGTCGATTTTCGACCTCAATCTTTTCACTGCTGCATCAATGACATTCGTATCACTATCAAAATTCATATCCCAAACAGCCGACGCTATCTGAGTGCGAGTGACGACTTGCCCTTTCTTTGTGAATAAATACTCTAATAAAGAAAATTCTTTTGCTGTCAGAGAGATCGTATCATTATTTCGGGTCGCCTTTCTTTTAAGCAAGTCGAGGCTCAAATCAGCAATACAAAGAATAGCCTCTGTCTTGGCTGTAGGGGCTTGATGACGCAATGCATTTTTGACTCTAGCAAGCAACTCGATAAAGGCAAAAGGTTTTACAAGATAATCATTCGCTCCCAACTCAAGCCCTTTCACTCTATCTTCAACCTGATCTTTAGCGGATAAAATAATGACAGGTGTAGAGATTTCACTACTGCGAAGTGTTTGCAATAGCTGCCAACCATTCAGCTTTGGTAGCATTATGTCTAAGACTATAAGGTCATAATTATTGGTGGTAGCTAAGTACAAAGCATCAACACCGTCGGTAGATAGATCTACAGTGTAGCCTGATTCAATCAAGCCCTTTTTAAGATAAGCTCCAGCTTTATCTTCATCTTCTATAACGAGTAACTTCATATAAGAAAAATGCCTTGATTTCCTTGGATGTTATACATCGTACTTGTGATTATATGATGGGTTAGAAATTTGATTTTTCGTATTATTATCAAACAACAAAACGTTCTCAATAACAGATGTAACACCATTTCCTTCTTGTGACACACATAGAGTATCCAGTAGTGCACCAACCAATCTCTGTGTATGGCTATGACCAATGAAAATATCTAGTTGGTAATGTGTGTTTAAAGCATGAGTATCAATTAGGCTCGAATGATTTCCTCGCCCTTGTACTTGGTAGACCGTAAAGTTTCGAACCCCTTCCTTTGCAAGGATCGATTCTATTTCTCCAAGCTTTTGAACCTGAAATATTACCGAAATTTTATCAATCATAGTCGCTCCTTAGCTCCTAGAACAAATTGATACTCTAGGACCTCTGCTAAGTTTAGTTATTGCTATCTCGCATTTGATAGTGAACATTCAGATGTACTTTGGCTACATACTCTAGCTGACCTTGATTATTCAATCTTTCCTGAACAGTTACATACCCTTTATCTTTAAGGTGGGTCGTGTTTCGAGTGATGCCATAAGACCTCACAGGAACCAGAGCTGCACTTAAGTCTCCTCCGTTCATAGCCTCAAACTCTGACAGTTTTTCTGCTCCTAATGTATATGCTTGTTGTTTCGAGCTGACCGCATCAATAGAGACAATTTTATGATCAACGCGGCTCATATAATTACTACCGGAATACAATGGCTGTGCAATTGATGTGGCACTAGTAAGTATAATAGAGCCTATTAATAGTGTTTTGACCAATACATTCATTATTATTTCCTTCTCTGCTTGAATACATTCAGTTTATCTGAACCAACGTGATTGTTTTGAGTACTCTAACATGACATTTTTGTCATATTGAGATTTAGGTGGGAGATCATCAATCGATTTTCCACCACAATTAAATTAAGCAAGCTAAGAGTTAACCTTGCAGTAATTGCGATGAATCCTGTTACTCTAAAAGATAAAGAGCCACCCTATCAGCGTAGGCGGCTCTTGCTTCATTAAAAATGAAGTAGTTATTACTTTTTCTGATTCCTACTATTTCTTTTATTCAGCTACTCATCATTTTTTTTGCATTCTTCTGGTGCGTCTTCCATATTCATATTCATGCTATCCATCATTTTCATGTGCTCCTCCATCTTATCAGTATGAGATTGCTGCTTAGCATGCTCTTTCTCATTTTGTGCGACAGAGTGATATCGGTGTTGATCATCGATAGAGTTTGTTGCTAACACAGGCATCGCAACCAAGCTACTCAATAAAACTGATACATATAACTTTTTCATAAAATCACCTACCCCTTACTTATGCTTTGAACTGTGGATTGTTTTCAATTTTTTTCATCGATTGGTTGTCGGCTTCAGAGTCTTTCTTTTCACTCGGCATCATCATCTTCATCATTAAGCCGTGCATCGCTAGGCAGATGATTAATGGAACAATCGCACTACTAAGGTAAGCCCAACTAAACACCTCTTGACTAGAAGAGAGAATAAATAATGGAATACCGACCATTAATAACGCGCATAGAACCATCATCCATCCATGACCTTTATGATGACCATTCTTGTGACAATTTGATTTTTTGCTTTTCATTCTCATGCTCTCCAAAAACACTTTAACTCGTTTAACTGAGATTCAGTTTATCGCAACGTTTAGATCAGGAGTGGGGAGGGATTCATGACAGTTTTGTCATCTTAGCCCTTTAAA
Source organism: Vibrio sp. Vb1127 (assembly GCF_033338735.1). Taxonomy (NCBI): domain Bacteria; kingdom Pseudomonadati; phylum Pseudomonadota; class Gammaproteobacteria; order Vibrionales; family Vibrionaceae; genus Vibrio; species Vibrio sp. Vb1127. Next base: position 12,599 of record NZ_JAWOTF010000032.1, read on the forward strand.
ACTACCAAGCGATTGGCGTTGGACTCCACCGTAAAAGAAGAACGCGGATATTGCTGCTTCGGCAATGCTTAGCTCTACCGTCAAACGGGGCTATACTTCACAATATAAATGGAGCTGTTGTGTTTTTTTACATCCACAAATAGCTTGAAAATCTGCCAACCACGAAACAAGTAAACATAACACGTGCACTTTGATTACAGATGAATCTGCACATTTCGTTACTGTTTGTTTTGTGTTCAAAGTAGAATACCAACCTGCCGGTAAAGAGCTAATCTACTCCAGTGATTTCAACTGCTATTTGGCAACAACTTGGTAAAGCTTGACCGTTCCTGATTAAGTTTTTCATTTTCGTTTAATCTTGTGCCTGCAATGAGCTTTAATAGCAAAAGTGTTTCCCGATATCAGTCAAGATTAAACGCTTTGAAGTGATCGAAAGCGTTAGAAGAATTTATGGTATAGCGATTTTACAGGCATGACTGTGATGTTTTTATTTTTTGAAAATCAATGAGATAGAAAATTGTTATGATTGTTTCTTTGTTTCGGGACCTTAGCCCGATTAAGCAGGCTCAGTACTCTGTCTTTCAGACTGTCTCGCGCGGTCAATCAAAGTCCTGGCATCTGCCAGCACTACTCTTGTAGGCTTGGCACTAGACATTAAGGGTAGGCCCTTTTGCAGGTAATTGTAGGTGCTTTCTTTATCCTCATTAAGCAGCTGTTTCATAGTTAGTTACGTGAAGTTGGTTACCTTGATGATGGTGCACATTAAGTTCTGTTCTCAAGCTCGTTGTAATGGGTTCAAGGGTATTTCGCTAGAAGATGACATTTTTATCATCTTCACGTCATGTAGGCATCAGGTGTGCCTATCTATGCTGTCTCTATGTCAAAAGACAATCTAGGAAAAATTATGAAACAGCCCCAAAACCCGCTCAATCTGCCTCGGCGGCGCTTTGTACAAGGACTGGCTGCGGGTGGTGTAATTCTGGGTGTCTCTCCCATACTGGCTTCAGCCCGCTCACCCGTCCCCACTACGTTAAACGGCAGTGTACCCGAACTGTCCGGTACCGAGTTCGATCTGGTAATTGATGAAACCCCAGTCAATTTTACTGGCAAAGCTCGCATGGCTACCACCATCAACGGCTCCATTCCAGGGCCTACCTTGCGCATGCGCGAGGGCGATACCGTCACCATTCGCGTCACCAACCGCCTGAAGGAGCCTACCTCCATTCACTGGCACGGCATTATTCTTCCCTTTGAGATGGACGGCGTGCCTGGCATCAGCTTTGCTGGCATTCCGCCCGGCGAAACCTTTACCTACCGTTACACTCTGGAACAGAGCGGAACTTACTGGTACCACTCTCACTCGGGCATGCAGGAACTGACCGGCATGTATGGTGGCTTGATTGTGGAGCCAACTGATGCTGATTCCATCAGTGCCGATCGGGAACATATGGTGGTTTTGTCGGATTGGACCGACGAAAACCCCATGCGGGTGTTCGGCAAACTGAAAAACCAGGGCGATTACTACAACTTTAACCAGCCAACGGTGGTGGATTTCTTTCGAGACATGGCCAGTGTCGGCCTCAGCGCATCGCTGGAAAAGCGACAGATGTGGAACAACATGCGTATGAGCCCCAGCGATCTAGCTGACCTGTCCGCGGAAACTCTGACTTATCTAATGAACGGTACCACGCCCGCCGGCAACTGGACAGGGCTGTTCAAGCCCGGGGAACGGGTACGGCTGCGATTTATCAACGGTGCTGGCAATACATTTTACGATGTGCGTATTCCCGGTCTGAAGCTGACTGTCGTGCAGGCCGACGGTGTTAACGTGAAGCCTGTGATGGTGGATGAATTCCGTTTTGGACCTGGAGAAACCTACGATGTTTTGGTAGAGCCCACCGCCGAGGCTTATACTCTGTTTGCCCAGTCCATGGACCGAACTGGTTATGCCCGGGGAACCCTAGCTACCCGCAAAGGGCTGAGCACGATAGTACCGCCACTGGATGAACCTCAAGCCCTGACCATGGCCGACATGATGGGCAATATGGATCATGGTGCTATGAATGGTATGGATCACAGTGCCATGAATGATATGGCGAGCATGGACCATGCTGCCATGACTAGTAGTTTGGCAGCCGCTAGCAAGGAAGTCCGTCACGCCCGCACCGAATATGGCCCTAGCGTCGATATGCGAGTCGAAATGCCGCGAACCAACCTTGATGACCCCGGTGTAGGCCTGCGCAATAACGGCAGACGAGTACTGACCTTAGCAGATCTGCGCACTCCTAGTGGCCCCATGGATCCTCGCCCACCCGAGCGGGAAATTGAATTGCATCTCACAGGCAATATGGAACGCTACACTTGGTCGTTCGATGGCGTCGAGTTTGGGGGATCCACACCCATTCATCTAAGCTACGGTGAGCGGGTGCGCGTCATCCTGCACAACGATACCATGATGACACACCCCATGCACTTACACGGTATGTGGAGCGAGCTGGAAAGCCCTAGCGGCGAGTTTTTGTGCCGTCGGCATACTATACCAGTTCAGCCAGCCCAGCGTATCAGCTTTCTGGTCACCGCCGATGCACTAGGTCGCTGGGCCTGGCATTGTCATCTGATGTTCCATATGGACGCGGGCATGTTCCGCATGGTGGTGGTGTCATGAGTAAACAGAGAGCGATGATGAAACATTTATTGGGCGTGTTGGCGCTGACCGCTTTTCCTGCTCTAGCCCAAGTAGATCACGGCGAGATGAAAATGCAAGGCGGACAACCGCCAGTCGATGCCCGTGATCCTCATGCTTACTCCGGCGGTTACAGTCTGGACGAAGGCCCTTATGCTCTACCAGGTCCTCGCCAACTGAAATTGGCCGACGAGCATCTGTTTTACGGGGTACTGGCTGACCGGCTGGAGCGGCTGGACAACGGGGATGACCAAGTGCTGGCTTACGAGGTTAACGCTTGGGCTGGCCGTGACTACTCCCGCGTAGTGTTGAGAGCGGAAGGCGACATTGAACACGGAAGGCTGGCTGAAGCGAGTACCGAGTTACTGTGGCGCCATGCCTTGACCGGGTTCTGGAACCGAGACTTAGGAATACGTTATGACGCGGGTCATGGCCCAGGCCAAGGCTGGCTGGCCGCTGGTGTGTCGGGTCTTGCACCCTACTGGCTGGAGCTGGGCGCTACTGCCTATCTAGGCTACGATGGCCAGACTGCATTAGTGCTGGAGGCAGAATACGAGATTTTATTTACCCAACGGTTAGTTTTGCAACCGGCCATTGAGCTCACTGCTTATGGCAGTACCGATGCTGAGCGAGGTCAAGGCAGGGGGCTCTCGGATGTGGTGACCGGTGCCCGGTTGCGCTATGAGATAAGTCGACAGTTCGCTCCCTATTTAGGCTGGGAATGGCAGGCTTCCCTAGGTGAACGCGCGAATCAACTCAGGGAAGAACATGAGGCAACTCAGGAAAATCGCTGGGTAGCCGGGATCAGGTTCTGGTTTTAAAGCGACAAAGACTAATCTTTATTTATTAGGAGTATTAACCATGAAAACTACGTTACTGGTTTTAATTCTGTCATTATTGCCCGGCCTAGCACTGGCCGCGGGTGAACATGGCCATCATGAAGGCAATAACTCTGCTTCCATCCAACAGAACACGCATGGAATGGGCCGGCCCGGTCAGCCGGCCGAAGTCAACCGAACCATTGTGGTGGAGATGGGCGACGATATGCGTTTCACTCCTGCCACCATTAAGGTAAAGGTCGGAGAAACTGTACGCCTCTTTGTAAAAAATGCTGGCAAGCTTAATCACGAGCTGGTGTTGGGCAACCTCGCCATGTTGAAGGAGCATGCCGATATGATGCGTGACATGCCAGGCATGCAACACGTCGAAGCCAATATGCTGAACCTCAAGGCCGGTCAGAAAGGGGGATTAGTGTGGTATTTTGATCAAGCCGGCACTGTGGACTTTGCCTGCTTGATCCCAGGACATATGGAAGCCGGCATGAAAGGGCAAGTTCAGGTTTCACAATAGCTAATAGACCTTCCTTTAGGAGGACCTGGTAGTATGGGGGGGGACGCTAGTCTGAAGACTTCAGTGCAAAAGCAAGTGATCGGATTTATGCCGCTGAGGATACGGTTTGGTGGTGCGCCCTTCTGGAACGATAAAAACGACTCCAGTGCTCAAAAGGTAACGGCATCCCATCAGAATTTGTCTAAACTCGCCCTGCAGCATTCGTCATCCGGATGATATAGTGTAGCGCTTGCGGACGCAATTGGAGTTAGAAATGGAACCGGGCACTTAGCAAATAATGCCTGTCTTTTGTGGCATTCAAATCCTGTACAATTCCGCCCTCAATCACCCACTGCTGATGAACCCACTGTAATCTGGCTGTAATCTGGCTGTGATCTGGTGCACGGTACCATCATTTTCCTGCCAACGACTGTTTAGCTCCAATACACTATTCAACTCAGGCAATATCCCCCAATCGGGCCGGTTAGCTGGAGACAATCGATATTGCCAAGACACATCATAACGACCACTGGCGGGGCGATCTTCAATGCCCGCCTGGTACACGGCGTCAACATCAAATTCATTGCGAGACTGAAAGTGTGTAAATACAAATCCAGTCTGGAAAGCTCCGTCTCGACCATTTTCAGTCGGAATAATGGCACCTCCCAGCAGCCCCAACCGACTGGTATCAGACCGACGGACTTGCTGCCACAGGATATGCCGGTACAGGATCGATAAATCACCTTGCTGATCTGTACCGCCAGGTGACAATCGATAGGGTAATCCCAGTAATAAGGTTTGGTTTGCACTCAAACCGTAAGCGACATTAGCTGATAAGACATTGGTATCAACATCCTGACTGTGTTCATACACAAAGCGGGCTACTGCTCCATCTTTTTCAACCGGTAGCGCCACTAATGATCGCAACCCCATGCCATGGACTGGTGCAACAGCGCTCAACAGATTGCTTAAACCCAGGACAGCGAGAACGTTATTCTTTATTTTCTTCATCACTGATATCCGTGACTTTGACCGGCGTAAAACCCGCATCCAGGATAGCTTGCTTAATGGTTTCAACGTTCGGTGTATCGCCATCTGTTTCAAGTCGAACTTTGTTGGCTTTCAAGCTGACCTGAACCTTGAAAACCGAAGGTATAGCCGTTAGTTTACGCTCCAGACTATCGACACAAAAAGCGCAGGTCATGCCATGGACCTCGACCTCAAGCGTCTTCGCAAAAGCAGTCTGAGCCATCATCATCGCTATCGCCAATAACGTAAGTGTCAACCATCGTTTCATTTTAACCCCTCCTACCAGAAAGCCTGCCGAATCGGCAGTAGTAAGTAGCTGAAGAAAAATCCAATGCTCCAGATACTGACGCTGATCCAGAATATCCACCCATTCCAATGTTTGGTTTTCTGGCAGAGTGCTGCCAACGTCGGATCGGTAGGACACCTCTGATTCGGTCGCCAAATCATCCAGGCCAAAAACAACAGTAATAGTGCCGACAGACTTAAAGTCCATAGCTTGTGTTCAGCAAGAAATAGTAAACCCGGAACGTTGTAGTTCAGACTGGCCATCGCAGCACCAAACCCTAAAGACACCATCAGCACCGGTAAAGCACAGCATAGTAAAGTGCTGCTGGTCACGAACAGGGTCAGCCATCGTATCCAGGATTTATCTGGCAGGTTACTCTCCACGACAACACCCTCCCATAGACTCGGACGTGCCTTAAAGTTGGATCGGTGGACAAGGCACTGAGCCATATGAACAGAAAACACAACAGTCCCCAGACTTCGGTTTAAGTAAAACATGGCAATTTGAGCATTCGTGAAACCACTGGCAGGCATCCAGGGGCATGGTGAGTATTTCCTGATATCCACACTCTGTGCAGGTCAGTTCTGATTGCTCTACAAGGTTTTTCATCAACAATCGCCTGGTTCGTTAATAGATATCTGTTAGTATAGAACCTATAGTTACTACAGGTTCAAGGTACAATGAAATGAATTCGCCCCAATTTTCAATCGGCCAGGTCGCCGAACGTGCTGGATGTAAGGTGGAAACTGTACATTACTATGAAAAAACCGGGCTGATGTCTGATCCGCCACGAACTGAAGGCGGTGATCGCGTATATGCCTTGTCGCATGTTAAGCGGCTCAATTTAATTCGCCGCAGCCGCGAGCTAGGATTCAGCATCGAGCAAATCAAAGAATTACTGAAATTCATTGATGAGCCAGACCACTATTGTGGCGAGGTGAGAGCAATGGCAATGTTACAAGCCAGAGCTGTCCAGCAGAAAATAGACGATCTGCAAAGGCTTAAAAAGGCATTAAATACGATGGTTAGCCAATGCAAAGGAAGTCGTTATTCTATTGATGGCTGTCCGGTTATTGATGCGCTTTATGTAGAGAAATAGCGTGAGAGAAGGGTTTTACTGTAACTCGTCGTTTTCGAGGTGCTCCACAGCCACAATGTGCAGGCTCGAGTTCTAGTCAAAAGGACTCGCGACAACGGTAATAGCCATGATGTTAAAACCATTGCCGCAATTGTGAAGTGAAAGGAATTATCTCGCGGCAAATTATCGCTTTGTTTATGGATGTACTAGTGCCTGCGACTGTGGTCCGTGATGCGTTGTTGAAACAACCCAATACGAGTCGAGATGCACCAAACATTCAATACATTGAGCTAAATATACTCCGATTAGGTGGCCTCTGAACCCAATCAATCTCGAATAGCTAATAATCTTGCCTATTCAAGCTAGCGAAAACCACGCTAATTAGTTGTATTAGTATTGTCACTATGATTATACACCTGACAAAAAATCAATTTCCAAGTACAGTCTACTGTCAAAATGTGTGATATACCGAATCAACTTGAAGATGCTGGCTTGAGAACCTGAAAATTATCATTAATTCGAGATGTCAAAGAGCCTGCGATCTCTGGAAGAGTCACTGCAAAAAATTGGTCTATTGCCGCCTTGAAGTCCCGTTTTCTTTTGAAGTAAACGTTGTTCCTCGACTTCTCATTCATTACTTTCCATAGCCGCTCGATTGGGTTGAGGTTTGGACTGTAAGGTGGAAGATAATGCAGTTCAATATTCAGGACAAACGCCGCATCTTTGACTAAGTCACTGCGGTGATATCCCGCACCATCCAAGATGATATGAAGCTTATGAGCTAAGGGATAACTCTTTCTTAACTCACAGAAAAAGCGAACAATCGACTCACTGTTAATGCTCTCATAGTTGTGAACAATGGTTGCTCCAATATCCGACAAGTTCAGTGCGCCAATAATGTTCAATCGGCTACGATTACCCGTTGTTTCAATCACTTTATCCTGACCAGTTCGTATCCAGCCATGAGATATTTTTGTTGATAGTGTTGGGTGAACTGCGTCGATAAAGACTATCGATTCATCCTTGCCACAGCTTGCCTTTAACGCTTCATAAGCCTCTATAAATGCTTGCTGTTGTGCTTCATCAAACTTGTGTGGTACGCCTTTCGGTTGCTTGTAGCTAAAACCATTGTGGTGAAGCCATTTATTCATACCAGAAACCGTGTAATCCAGTCCAAATGTCTCTTTAACGTAAGTGACAATTTGATGCGTATGAGAATAGGTTTTCTCAGTCAAATGCTCGATTAGGTGCATGGTTTGAGTAGCAGAAAGCTTGCTTTGGCTTCCGCCATTTTCAGGCTTAAGTTTTTCAGAAAGAACGTAGTCGCTGAGATGACGAGCAACGGTCGATTCATGAATACGAAGAGCTTGTGAAATCATAGTCTGACTCCAGCCTTCAGAAGCCAGCAAAACAGCCTTAATACGGTCGCAAACTCGACTATCACGTTCAATGTCGTGCATTTGTTCGAGTTGCAGTTTCTGTTGAGGAGTCAGTGTAATTTTCATGGTTCGTAGCATGATCCTGATTCTATCGAAAATCAAGCATCTTCAATGATCACGGGTATATAGTTTTCAATGAGTGTGACCTCTTGTAGCTATATGTACTACAAGAGGTGTAATATCACATCTAATTATTACTGTCGCGTTCTTGATAATGTACTTGCAAATGGACTTGAGCCACATACTCAATTTGCCCTTGACTATTTAGCCTTTCTTCGACTGTGATATATCGCTGTTCTTTAAGGTGGGTTGAGTTTCTATTACTACCGTAGTTTCTAATTAACATAAATTCTGACGCTAGTTCTTTTCCGTTCATACCCTCTAACTCCGCTAGTTTTTCCGCACCTAATTTATAGGCTAGTTCTTTAGAGCTAGTTGCTTGTGTCAACACTGTTGCATGATCAACTCTACTCACGTAGTTACCTCCCGAATACAAAGGCTGAGCGACAGTCACTGCACTAGTGAACAAAATAGAGGTAGTCAGAAGAAGCTTGTTAAGAGTATTCATATGTCTTTCCTTTTTGGTGGTGATGAATTCAATTTAGCACCTTCGTTCTGACTCTATTGGTATCCATTTATGACATCTTAGTCATAATTGTAACTCCGACCACGTTTCCTTTATTAATACGTAAGACAAACTCAACTTAAACTAATGTAGAGGCGTCAGTCGAAAGTTACACCAATAAGCTGTAGAACCTGAATTACCAAAACTAGTAACGGTTGCTTATATAGCCTTTTCTACCTTTCCAAAAATCAGCAGCTAGTGAGCCCTTTATTTGCTAAATCTAAAGCAAAGGCTACTTCAGTTGTAAAGTAGCTCTTTGTCCAATGGGGATAGGAAGGCCTTCCCATTATATAAACACCCTCATGCTCTCCAAATAAATTCAACTCAGTTAACTGAACCTCAGTTTATCGCAACGCTTAGGTCAGCAATGGAGGGCGGATTTATGGCATTTTTATCTTCTTAGTTTTTTTTCTTACCCCAAAACCACCAGACTATAAACACGATTGCTGTAAGACCTAAAAAATTAACTAACATGGTATTACTCCTCATTGGTTGTAGGGGCTGAAGGTGGGGTATATAAGCGCAAGCGGTTCGCATTGGTTACGACGGTCACAGAGGACAGTGACATCGCTGCCCCAGCGATGATCGGACTTAATAGCCACCCTGTGAACGGAAACAGAAGCCCTGCAGCCACGGGAATACCTAAGCTGTTATAGATAAACGCCCCCCACAAGTTCTGCTTAATATTCTTCATTGTGGCAGTACTGATCCCAATCACATCTGAGATGCCGTGGAGCGAGCTGCGCATCAAGGTAATATCGGCACTTTCAATCGCGACATCTGTACCACTGCCAATAGCAAAGCCAACGTCTGATTGAGCAAGTGCTGGCGCATCATTGATACCATCACCGACCATGCCAACAACATGCCCTTTCGCTTGCAACTGCTTAATCCAGTGAAGCTTATCCTCAGGCATCAATTCCGCGTGATATTCATCAACATTCGCGAGTGATGCCACCGCTTTCGCTGTATTGTGGTTATCCCCTGTTAGCATCACGACATGGATGCCTTGCTGATGAAAACGATTTATCGCACTTCGAGCATCATCTCGAATCGGGTCACTGATACCGAACAGCGCTTGCACTTGATCGCCTATCGCAAAATACACCACTGTGTTGGCTTCTTGCTCCCACTGCAATGCATGCTCTGTTACCGATTCAACATTGACGTTTAACTGTTTCATCAGCTTGCGATTGCCAAGCAACACGCGTTGACTCGCATACTGAGCCTGAACACCAAGTCCGGTTAATGACTCGAAATCTGATACTTCGGGTAGGCTCGCTTCATCACGCACCTCACTTTGAGTAAATGCGATTAACGCTTTAGCTAGTGGATGGTTAGACCCTTTCTCCAAAGCATTGACCAGAGGCAGAAGCTCTGAATCCTCTGACAACGAGACAAAATTTGTTACTTCAGGTTTACCTTGAGTAATCGTGCCAGTTTTATCCAATACGACGACATCCAATTCACTGGCTCTTTGCAGCGCTTCTCCATTTCGGATTAGCCCACCAAACTCGGCTGCCTTACCGACACCGATCATGGTAGAAATCGGCGTTGCTAGACCAAGTGCGCATGGGCATGCGATGATCAACACCGAGGTAGCTGCCACTATCATATAAACTAAGGAAGGTTGAGGGCCAAAGTTATACCAAGCCAGCGCTGTCAGAATCGATAGAATCATCACGGTTGGTACAAACACCGAAGACACTTTATCGGCTAGCTGACTGATTGGTGGCTTTGAGTTTTGCGCGTTCGACACCATACTGATGATCTGAGAAAGAACCGTATCACTGCCCACTTTCTTCGCCTCAAAAACGAAACTTCCGTGGTCATTAATCGTCCCGGCAGACACTGAGCTGCCCACTTTTTTAACAACAGGAATTGGCTCTCCAGTGAGCATAGACTCATCAATCGTTGTCTCACCCTCTGTAATTACGCCATCAACAGGGACTTTTTCACCGGCTCTAACGCGAATCAAGTCGCCTGCGACAACTTGTTCAATCGGTAAAGACATCTCTTTGCCGTCACGAATCACCATGGCAGTTTTGACTCTCAAATCAAGCAAACGTTTGATAGCCTGCGAAGTTCTGCCTCGCGCCTTTAGCTCAAGCGCCTGTCCTAAATTGATTAAACCAATGATCATGGCAGTAGCTTCAAAGTAAAGGTGCCTTGCACTTTCTGGAAGCCACTGCGGACCGACTACGACCACCATTGAATAGAGCCAGGCGGTACCCGTTCCCAGCGCTATCAACGTATCCATGTTCGCATTACGGTTCAGAAAGGCCTTCCAAGCTCCAGTAAAAAAGTGCTTGCCCGCACGGACTAAAATGAAAAATGTCACTAAACCTACGGCCAACCATAGAAACTGCTCAGATTGCGTATTGACATTCATTGGTCCGCCGAACAGGCCGTATACCATCAACGGTACGCCGAGACCAAGACCAATAACGCTTTGTTTTACTTTAAAGCGATACTCCTGCGCTTCACGCTCTTCTTTGAGGTCGCTTGCTAACGCCTGATCGACAATTTCTTCTGCGTCATATCCTGCGCCTTGTATCGCCTCAATTAGTACGCTGGCAGGCTGACTTGAAACCACGGTCGCCGTGCGATTCGCAAAGTTCACGTCAACAGAGTCGACTCCTGACACCGATATGAGTGCACCTTCAATCGTATTAACACAACTTGCGCAAGTGACACCGATTAATGACAGCTCAATACTGACATCCACCGCCTGTGTTGTTTTCACTTTATTCGATTTAATGACATCTGTAGTTTGTGGTTGTGTGTCATCAGTACTACCGCTATAGCTTTGTTCAACTAATACGCTTTCAATTTCATCGCCGTTCAAACTGCTATTCACCACTAATGTTTGATTGTCTAAATCAACAACAACCTGAGCGGAGGTATCTAGTTCAACTATTGCATTAGTGATTTTGCCCACACAGTGTTGGCAAGTAACATTCGATACTGGTGTACGATACTCTTGTTGCGTAGGTATTGAAGCCGCATATCCTAACTTTGCAATGACTTCTATCGCGCTTTCTGGCTGCAACGTGGTAATGAGCTCTGCTCTGTTTTTGTTATCATTAATAGTGAAAGATACATCCGGATCTCTTTCACGTAACCCATCTACAATTTTAGCGACACATCGGCCACAATTAATGCCGGAAAGTGCTAGAGAATACTGTGTTGTGTTCATGTTAGTTTTCCTCGGGTAATACTTGATGGTGCTTCTCAGACCAGTCCTCGATTAAGCAACACAATGCGTTGCCGTTGGGCTCCATATCCGGTTTTTCACCCCACTCTGCGTAAGTCGCTTCCATCATGGCTAAATGGCGTTGGTATTCTTCGATCTTTTGCTTGGTTTCTACGATTTTATCCGTCAGCATTTGCCTTACAGCAGGGCAAGGAGTCAGTCCTTGCTCAGAGTAATCAATGATTTCTTGAATCTGACTAAGACTAAAACCAATAGCTCTTGCATGAGAAATGAACTTCAGGCGATTAACCGCACTTTGGTGGTATATCTTGTAGCCATTGTTAGGATCTCGCTCTGCATAAAGAAGACCTTTTCTGGTGTAAAACCTGACTGTTTCAGCAGTCACACCTGCTGCTCTCGCAATTTCAGTTGTCAACATAATCCATGCCTCTGAAGGTTTAGTGCACATGAAACTTTGTTCGTTTTATGTTGCTAGCCAAAAATAAATGCGACTAAAAATATAATCACAAACAACCCAATAAACAGTTTAAGTAACAACTTAGGGTCACTGCTCCCACCGTTTGGGGCTTTGTTACAACAACTCATAACTATCTCCAATTCGTTACCAATGTGTATTAGTTGTAGCTTAAAACCTATGTGTTAGACATAGGTCAAGCGTATTGAGAAAAAATTCAAGAGGAATGTTATTGGTGAGGGATAAATTGGGATCTAATTGCAATAATGTAATGAACATTAACTCTAAATGATCTGGAGGCTCTCCGGATTCAGGTAGTGCCACGAATCGCTTAACCACATAGCTAAAAACACTAGAGTTTCTCAGCAACCCTCCCTGCCCAATCTAAGATTGATTCGATTGGAATACCTGTCGGGTGCCCTTCTACTGACTTAGGGTGAGATATACCAATATGCTTTTTGAAGCCAAACATGGCATCCATTTCTTGTGTTGGCCATCCAAGAGACTTTGTCACCACGCCTATTTTAATTCGAGAAAACTGTTCTTTCCAATTACGAGTATCGTTCTGCCGCACGCATTTGGTTGAGATCCATTTATTCAGGCCTGTTACATCTATCTCAATCAAGTAATTAATATGGCCGTTCCGTTCAACGACAACGCAACGAATCGTTCTCTTGGCACCAGAGTCAATCAGGTGACATTTACTACGCCCAACCTGATCCAGCTCGTGAGTATAAGAATCAATGATTGTACAGGCGTATTTTTCCTCTAGCATTTGCACCATCATGTTAAAGGCCGTAAAGCGAGAGGCATACTCCTCAGACCTATCAGTACCATCTTGCATACCTCCACCCATGTCTGCCGAAGGTATCTCACCATTACTGCCAGGCTCATTGGTACTGACCTTATCACCAGCTTTCTTAGCTGCATCTTTGCTTCTATCTGGTCGATGACTCCTTTTGGGTGTTGTTGCTTTCGACGTTGAAAAACTATTTTTAAACCTTACTGAGCAGGTATTTTCACCTAGCAAGAAGGCGTGGTTAGCATCGGACGCCTCGCGATCATCATCGATAATATGATCTTCTGGGCGCTCATACGGTTCCGGGCCTTCACCACCACACGTTGGTTTTTGACCTTCATCTGGATGCGTAAAAGACGGGTTATGGAAGTAGACCCGAGACGGCATTTGAGCATTAATTTCAATATCTGTGATCTTTTCCACCAGAAAATAGCGACCACTTGCATCAAGCCTGCCTTCGTATTCGAAAGACCATCCAGCCATTTGTGGCGGATCAAAGTGAAATAGCCAACGCTTATACCCCGCAGACACATCTCGTTCCTTTTCGACGTTGAAATATCTAAAAATCGACTCAAATGAACGCTTTGCATTGCTATCAATAAGCAACCAGCTCAACATTGCTCTCGTTTCTGAATCATTGAATGCCGAAGGAGGAAAGTTTGATGTTTGCAACACTTCGATATTGGCATAGTCCTCCTTGGTGTTTACTTCGACCTTGAAGTCTGTAAGCAAACGAGAAGACATTAATGACGCTCGCGATAAGTACGAGCTGGCATAAAATAGGACCCTTGCCAGCTCAAGCTGAGGAATAACCAGTGTAGGGGCAGCGCCTCGGTCTAATATAAATGCATGTTGCTCTGACTCTTTCTTTCTCAAAGACTCTGCTGACTCTGAGTCAGGGAACTCACTCAAACTACTGTGTCGAAGGAACTCATTACTTCTAAATTTGTGACTTCCTCGTTTAGCGTAACTTTCTGATAACCCTCTTTGATTAATTATTTTTCCTCGATACAAAGCAGGAACGTTAGAAAATGCAGTCGCATGAAAATTATTTTTCTGCTGTGGTGGATAGCACCAAACTTCAATTGAAGGCCGGTAAGACGAATCACTTGTTCGTACTAATACTTTACCTGTATGGACTATACGTACATCATCGTCACACTTGTAAAACCTAGCTCCCATATCATTTCCTTATTTGATGTTTGATCCTATAACTACCCAGTCGAGCAAATCGTCAACGATTGGCAGTATTCTTTCTTTCGGGAGACTTGCTGAACGCATCAATTTCCAGCGACTCATTCCTGAACCTTTTTTTGATTTTGCAATTACTGCCATGACTAGCCGACGAGCTTGAAACTCAAAGACGCTTTCTTGATACCGATTCACAGTAAGAGATAGTAAGGGTAATAAGTTCAGTTTTTTGCTCACCGAGCCGTAATCATCTAGCTGCTTAAGTAAGAAATTTTTGCTTCTTCGAGGGCCATCAATAACGGTATCTAATCGTTCGACAATCCTAATAAGCTGCTTAGTTAGTGAGCGGTCTCTTGCGTTCCAATCTACTTTTTTCTGCCTTACATGAGATTGGGATTGATGGACTCGATTGAAAGCTAATAGCCAATCTCTATCATTTCGGTAAAGCCAAGCATACAGTGCACCGCCACCTCGAAGTTTGCGTGCTTTCTTAATCGGGGTCTTCCCTATTAAGTCACGCCACTGATTACGTTTTTTCTCATTAGAGTTTGGCACAAGATGAACGTTGTCCTTCGAGAAGGATATCGTCACTCCCTCTTTTGATTTTACTTCTTTGATGATTTCACCAACCGACATTTCGGGAATAAAAGCAGACCAAACCATTAAGTGCTGTAGGTAGCTAAAAGCTTTACGATGACGGCGAAACAACGTGCGAAGCCAGTTAGTATCTCTATCAGAATTGATGGTTAGCTCAGGGGTAACGATCTTGCTTACAACTAAGTCTGCAATCTTATCGTGAGCAACCTGTTTAGGACCTTTTCCACACCCAAAGTCGTGTGCTAGATGATTGTAGAAAAGGCTCCATTGATGCTGAGTCGGGGAGTCTTGGGCTGGTAAACACATGACCTCTTTAGCTTTGCTAGCTAAGTAAGCAAACCGCTGCGCTGTTACATTATGGTCGTTACATAAAAGGGGCTGACATCGTATTCGGCTACATGCATGGTACGTGTGCCTACTGTCATGGTAAGAGGTTGTCGATTGACTTAGAAGTCCATGCTTAGGGCAGTAAGGTAAAGATGGCAAAAACCACAATCTAGACCAATAACTTTCCCCATATTTTTGCTTTTGTTCCGCGACACAAGCTGGGCAAACACAAAAGTTATCCGACGTTTTTACAATAGAAGCTGGGGATCCTAGCATTAGATGAACAGAGCCCTTAGCGCAACGTTCCATTCGCTCCATCGCTCTAATCCTAATGCTTTCATCAACAAAAGGAGCGTAAATCGGGAACATTGTATGTTCATAAATAAGCTGTTGGACGTCAAATCGTCCCGTATTAATGAGCAGCTCTGATATCGACGATAAATGACTAGGCAGATCAATTGTCGCAATCACTTTTCTGTCACCAAACACTTCACTTAGTAGCTGTTTAGAGCTTGTTATCGCACTGCGAATTCCAGCTCTAGCTACCAAGCTATAGATTAATTCATCTGGGTATGGCACAGGGAAGCAGCGCAATATTAAACCACCTTTTCTAGCAATGACTGAATGTCTAAAATCAAACCCGACTTTGACATTGCGGTGTACACTTCGCTATCAGAATCAGATTGAGAGTGAACAAACCTCAAATCCTCACTATCAAGGGTATGCCATTGCGTCTGTTTAATTGAGGATGCCCTCTTGCCCTTACTTGACTTAGCCTCTGTTTTAGATTGTGTCTGTTCAGGGCTAATGAGTTGCTCATGTACCAGTGGCAGTAAGCTGATCCACGTCAAATCAGGATGTAGATCAAATAGCTGTCGTATTACAGGAGCCAAAAACGTTGAATCAAACTCATCTTTTAAGGCCATATATACACGCCGCTCTTCATCGGTTCTGAGTTGTTGATATGCAAACTCCTCCGGCGTCTGCTGAACAGTTGTTGCTACCTGTTTTTGCAGCTCAAGCAACCTTTTATCAGTGTTGCTTAGTTTAAGATCTGAAAACTTAATCATTTCTTCGGCATCACCCGAGCGAAGAGCTGCTAGCATTGGGTGAACAGGTTTTAATTCATCCTCGTAAACCTGTTGCATTAATTTAGGTGTGATCCTTTCTACTTTTGTCGCGATTGCTCTCAGCTGACACAAGACATATAGCTTAACCACAATATCCAAGACACCTTGGCTTAGGTCATACCATAGAGAACGAATGTCATCCGACAACACCTCATCACGTTTTTGTAGCCATTGAAGAGTCCATAACTTATCCGTGAGCGCTTTCCATTCTCTTCCTTCTTCCATTGGATCCCAAAAAATCGCTCCAAGACCAGAGCCTCGCCTTGCAGATCTCATATCAGCCTCAAATATCTCGCGGGCTCGTGGTGTTCCAACCAAAATCACAGGAAGGCCAATGGTATTTACTAATGTCACAAAGAAATTAAGCATTTTCTCAGAGCCACCAGAGCGAGAACGGCTAAGGTGCTGTATTTCGTCAATAATAAGAACACCAACTGCATGAGCGTTTGCAACCTGAGCCATTGCAGCTAAAAGTGTTTCAATACTCGGTCTTTTGCTCATCGAGTATTGTCTTTCGTAGTTGGATGTCCCTAATGCTATATCCATCGCACGAAAAAAGTTCAAGCACAGCTCTTTCAGTGATCCATCATGGGAGCAGTCAATTTTTAGATAAACGACTTGCTCAAGATTTCTGTCAGGGTGGTAAATAACTTGAGGGTATAACGACAAAAGCTGCTTGATCGCCGTTGTTTTACCATTTCCGCTACATCCAATCAATGTCATGCTTTGGGCTGTAGAACTAACTTCCGTGAACTTTATCGCCTTCAAATCACCAGATAAAACACGCTCGTAACCATTTTGTATATGTCTTGCCCAATCACCTGTTTCGGGATTTCTTCCAACATAGCCACGCCGTATCATCAATGAAAGTCGTTCATGCAACTGTATGTGCTGACTGAGGGGCTGGAAAAAATCATCAATAACACGACAGATACTATGCGCTCTTTCGATGCCATTTCGATGGATATCTTCTGCGGCACACCTTAACGAGCCCTTCAGAGCAATCGAGTCGTCTAGGTAACTATTTATCGGTGGTAATGCCTCTATCAGCGGGTTATTTCGATAAACTGAGAGCGTAGCACTTTGATAGACGGCTACTACACGATGATCTTGGCTTTTCTTCATCAGTTATCATCCTCATCATCAAATAGCTCCGGAATGAAATCAGGCAGTTGATAACTTTCCTCCTCTCCCTTTATAGGTATCACCGACGCGACTTCTTCTTGTTTAGCCCTAACTGGCTGTATTGCTAACTCCTTTCTCTCTTGCTCTCGAACATTCCGTTTATTGCCTTTGATGTCATTTATCTTTTGCGCGTTGCTCAGTGTACTGGTTTTACGATTCTTTGTAGCTTTCTTCAGTTTCTTTTCAAGAAGATCATCAAAATCTCGTTCTACGGTTGCAAATTGATACTTAGCTTCAGCTAAAGTCTGCTTTTGAGCTGCTTGACGTTCCCATACTTGATACCAAGTTAGATCACGGAACTCTCTACTTCGACTAGAAAGATCACAAACCCAAAATGTATTTTTTCCTTCTTCAGGAAACAGATATATGTGATTAGCAGAACCAAGCTCATAGGCTGCAAATAGTTTTTTAGGTCTAGATACTTCCGAAGAACGGTGCATCCAACCTGTCTGAATAATTTCTTTTCCTGTGTAGGTTAATCCCCATAACTTTACGCCTAACTCGGATACAGTGACCTTTTGACGCGGTAACAGCAGTATCTTTGCAATATCCGTATCGATGGCTCGTAAGCGCCCAGTGCGATGCTGTAGTCCCCATCTCCAAAGCTCAATAGGGATCGATGGAAGGCCTTCTGGCATATCAGGAGCACGATCGTACTTTTCTAACGGTTTGTTTAAGTTGTGAGCAAGTATTGAATAGAGCAGTATTTCAATAAAATCTGATCTCGCCACAGCAGCTTCAACTCTATAATCTCTTTCACCATGCTTCTTAACCTTGTTACCAGTTACGACACCTGGCATATAGGGCTTAAACTGAGCTTGCAACGTGCCAAATGATCTCTCTACGATACCTTTGGCGTCACCCCGTCGAGGGGGAGCACTTTCAAGGCGAACTCCTATAGCATCAACCAAATAATTGGCTTGATGGCTCATCAATTCACCGCGATCGGCTAACAGAACATCAGGAATACCTACACATGGCCACTGCTCTTCAGAAATATCGATACCATATTCTGCACAGGCTTTTACTTTGCTATCAAAGCTGCATATCAGTGCCTTCATTGCAACGGGAAAAGATGGGTTATCGAAACCGATATAAAAGCCAGCAACCATGCGGCTAAAAACATCAATGACCATATAAATTGTCGGCCGACCAATAACCTTGTCCGGGTCATCGTCATCTACTAGGTAAATATCGGCGATGGTAGCATCAATTTCGTATCGACTACCTGGGCCTAACGCTTGCTCGGTAGCTGTGCCATGAAGTGGTCTAACGTCTTTGTTGTAATTTCCTTGAGGCGTCTGAACAGTGAGCTGAGTGGCCTTTGTATACTCGGTTTTGTAAAAGTATTGAAACTGACGAAGTGTCGGAATTTCATGCTCTTCAGCTTCAGGGTGTTTGAGCTTGTAAGCCTTAGTAAACTTGATATACGAATACCGAATTGAAAAGCCTTTATCGTTCATCAGATACTTATCACAAATGATTCGAAATTGCTTTCTGACACTTTCGGTTACAGGCTCTCCGCGACCAATGCCATATATCCTCTGTCTACCAGCTTTGCTAGTCGTGAAGTTTCTTCTTTTTCCACCTGCACCAGAGTTTTTATAATCAGGTAAAAGAGCATTCTTAATCTGACCCCTTTGCCAATAGCGCCTTAAGAGTCGATAGATCGTAGGTTTTCCTTTACCCGATTCAGCAATAACCTGATTAAGCCTGCTCGCTCGAACTCGCTTGTCAAATGCCTCTTCGCCTTCAACGATAGGCTTTATCAGTTCATAGTTGCGTTGGCTTTCCAAATAACTACTAGATGCTTCGTCCCAAGACTCACCTTGGAGGTATGAGTAGGGGTCAGGGATCTTTTCTAAACGCCCCTCATCAGTCCAATTGAAGCATTCATCAAAATAGACTCTTTCAGGTAAACCTTTGTTCTCATCAATAGCAATCCAATAGAAGTAGCTTGTCTCAGTAAAAAGAATGCGATAAGGCTTGCCATCAAATGATAGGGTTTCATTAACTCGCCACATAGCTGTGCCCCTCATCAAAAGCTACACCTCTAAATACAAGGTCTCTTGCTCGCAAGCTATGAAAAGGATATCGAATATCAAACGTGATAAGCCTAGCAGCGCACATCAATCGAAGATCGAACATAGAGTCTCCTAACTTCTGTCCATAAGCCAACTCATATTCTTTTGCAATTTCAACCACTTTTTTGTCAGGAATGCGAGAGAAATAAGCTTTCATGTGGTTAAACGTTAGCAAAAGCTCATCGGTAATCAATTCATCGAAATACCCTTTGACGCCATATAGCCACTCAATATTATCCACAACGACTTTATCTATTTCTTTTTCCGTGACTAGGAACCACGGGATCTTTTTTAACTGCCAATAACGACGTTCAATTTCAAGTTTTTCGATAGTTCTTGAATCTTTAAGGGCATTTTTATACTTGGCTTGGATAACAAATCTAGGCTGAACTTTAGAAGAGGTGTTGACAAAAAAGTCTGACGACATCACTTGATTAACCCCATTTTGTGCAGGGTGCCAAAGCTGATGTTCCTGGCAGATATTTAGCGTGTCATCCCTATTGAGTGGAAACTGCTCACGAATGTCAGTTACGGCAGGGTTATGATCAAGAAGGAGAAAAATAGCGAATTCAAGGTCCGATAGCACATGATGAATGCGGCTCGTTAGGTGAGAGTAGACTCTTTGAGATCTACCTTCGGATGGAACCTCATTCACGTACAGCCACGGTTTATAGTTAGAAAGCTTTCCTGAACCTCGGCCTTCTTTAATCCGCCTGATGATTTGTTTTTCAGTTAAAACATACTTTGATTTTGCCATAACAAAAACCCGGTTAACTTTTAATCAGCTTAACCGGGTTTAAAAAGTTTTCAACTTTAATGTCTTAGTTTCAAACTTTATTGTTTAGTTTCAATCTTTATTGTCTTACGACA
>NZ_JAWOTF010000033.1:0-30794 GCF_033338735.1 Vibrio sp. Vb1127
TAAAAGAATATTTATATAACCACACACCGAAAGCATAAGTTACATATTCTGCATTCCAATTTAAGACAGAATAAAAAACCTTAGAGAGATTTAATTAAACGAAAAATCAGAATTTAATAAAAAGATCTTATTCAGAAAGCAGTGTTTACATTGGTGTGCATTTCGATAGTTTGAGCGTCGAGCTCAACGAGTTTAACTTGGATAAAAGCAAACTCATTTAAATGGCTCGCATGCGTTCCACCACAAGGGATTACCGCTAATTGACCTTCCCCTAAATCGCACTTCCAATAGCGAGAATCCGTTAATCTATCGCCGTGGCATTCCATGGTGATCATCGCATCTCTTTGAAGCCATTCAACCAGTTGGCCATTCACTTTTTCTGCAATCGCCTGGAGGTCATTCAGCATATCTGCACTGTTTAATCCTCTTTTACGGAGTGTTTTGCCTAAACGGTACGTATCGAGGCACTTGTCTGGAGTGACATAACTCGTGACTTGCGCATAGCTATTAAAGTCATAATAACCATGTGGGTCTTTGCGGTCTGCGTCTTTTCGCCAATAGTCTTCCGCTAGTACTTTATTCAACGCCAAATACGCTAAGTGTCCTGCTGTGTGGCCTCGACTCAAAGCATTTTGATAGTCTTTATCTACCGCTAATGTTACCAAGTCATTAATTGCAAATGATTCCGTACGTGATAAAACATGCACGACGACAAACACCCAACCTTCAGCATCACGCTTTACAGGGATGTCACTACCCACATACAAAGCACCACTCTCCTGCTCCACTGCTCCAACTTGGCAATCTACTACGTCATGCTCAGCCCCATTCACCTTCAACGTTCCTTTGTCTGCAGGGTGATCCGGCCATATGTGACTAACGGGATGGAACGGCGTGACATCTGTAATAACGTAAGTCACTTCTTCCGTAGATTGAACGAGCTGTATTTGTGCTTCTAATTGCCATGTTTGATGACAAAAACGAGTCTTTGTTGCTGTGATAGTCATTTTTACGATTACTTTTGATAAAAAAATACCCAAGTAGAAACTTGGGTATTCGAATTTCATTATTTATTGCGGTTTTTCACCATCGACATCATACGCTTACGTTTACGCTCTTGTGATAGCGTAAGCTTATTCGTACGGTTCTCGTATGGGTTATCACTGTTGTGGAAGTTAATGCGAATCGGTGTTCCCATAATTTCCAGAGACTTACGGAAGTAGTTCATCAGATAACGTTTATACGAATCTGGTAAATCACGAACCATGTTACCGTGGATAACAACGATCGGTGGGTTGTAACCACCTGCGTGTGCGTATTTGAGTTTGATACGACGACCACGAACCATTGGCGGCTGGTGATCATCCACTGCCATCTTCATGATACGCGTCAGTACTGACGTACCCACACGCGTTGTCGCCGAGTTATATGCTTCTTGAATAGATTCAAATAAGTGACCAACGCCAGTACCGTGCAGCGCAGAGATAAAGTGGATACGCGCGAAATCGACGAATCCTAGACGGCGGTCCAGTTCTTTCTTCACGCTTTCTTTCACGTCACTGTCTAGACCATCCCACTTGTTAACGGCGATGACAATTGAGCGGCCAGCATTCAGTGCAAAACCAAGCAAGCTTAGGTCTTGGTCTGAAATATTTTCACGTGCATCAATCACCAGTAGAACGACGTTTGCATCTTCTACCGCTTTCAGCGTCTTAACAACAGAGAACTTTTCAACCGTTTCATTGATACGACCACGACGACGAACACCTGCGGTGTCAATTAGTACGTATTCGCGTCCATCACGTTCCATCGGGATGTAGATAGAATCGCGCGTTGTACCTGGCATATCGTATACAACTACACGTTCTTCACCCAGAATACGGTTAGTCAGTGTCGATTTACCTACATTCGGACGACCGATGATCGCCAACTTAATCGGCTGCTCTTGAAGGCGCTTGAATTCAGCTTCTGCGTCTTCTTCAGTGTAATCTTCAACAAGAGGCTCTTCGTCTTCGAATCCAGTCAGGTCTTCAATCTCACCTTCTTCAGATTCACTTGTTAATAGATCATCAAAGAATGGAGATAAAGCACGCTCAAGCAAAGCGGTCACACCACGGCCATGAGCAGCCGCAATCTGGTACATATCATCCACTCCGAGCTGCCAAAAATCAGCACACGCCGCATCGGCATCAATACCATCGATTTTGTTTACTACCAGCATCGCTGGCTTTTCAATTTTACGCAGATGCGCAGCAATTGCTTCATCTGAAGGTGTCAGACCAGCACGACCGTCAACAAGGAACAACACAACATCAGCCTCATCAATCGCGGCTAATGACTGTTCTGCCATCTTTGTTTCCACGCCTTCTTCTGTGCCATCGATACCACCGGTATCAATCACAATGAATTCGTGCTCTTCACCAAGTCTCGCCTGGCCATATTTACGGTCTCGCGTTAGGCCTGGAAAGTCCGCAACCAACGCGTCACGAGTGCGAGTCAATCGGTTAAATAGTGTAGATTTACCTACGTTCGGACGCCCTACTAGAGCTACAACAGGTACCATAACAACCTCTACAATAATCTTTCTTCTGTAGTTATAGGTAACGACTTGCTCGATGCCAAATCAAACCAGATTTTTACCTATAACCACGTCAGGGTTAATAAATTCAAACAACAAAACGGCTCCTAGCTGTCACCAGCCAGGAGCCGAATGTGAATTATATCACGATATTATTCGTTAATGGTTAGTTTCTTTACATCGCCGTTGCGAGTTGTAATCACATAACCATCCGACAATAACGTCGGGCCAACTGCCAAGCCACTATCATCGACAAACTGCTGCGCAACAAATTCGCCCGTTGAACGATCCATCCAGTGAAGGTAACCAAGCGTGTCACCGACAACGAGATAATTGCCAACAATAACTGGCGCTGTAAGTTGTCGGTGCTCAAGCAAGCTGTTTTCCCACAACTCAGTTCCGCTTCGTGAATCAACGGCAACAACATGATCTTTTTCCGTTATCACAAAGATGCGACTACCATCTGTAGAAATGTCTGTCGCAGATGAGTAATTACGCTTCCAAATCGGGTTCGCTGAACGCAAGTCAATAGCGATAAGTTGGCCATTGTATCCAATGGTGAAAAGAGTACCGCCTAGCACAATTGGCGATGAATCAACGTCAACCAAACGATCAATTTCTGTCGCGCCTTTTGGCGTACCAACAGGCTGTTGCCAAATCAACTGACCACGCTCAACGATAGCAGCTGCGAGTCGGCCATTTGCCGTTCCCCAAAATACACCGCCACCAATTGCAGTCGGAGTACTGTCGCCACGTAAAGTTAAGTTCGGCACTTCTGTACTCAATGCCCAGCGTTGCTCACCTGTACTCTCATTAAGGGCAATCAACATGCCTCGGCTAGTATTGATGATAATAAGGCCTGAATCTGCAACTGGCTTCGCCAGTACCTCACCACCAACTTTTACACGCCAAACAATTTCACCTGTTTCTTGGTCAAGAGAGATGACTTCACCATTCTCAGAGCCAATGTAAAGGTTTCCGTATGCCGCTGTGATACCACCAGAGAGACGAGCAATGACATCTTCTTCTAGATCCGTTTGCCAACGTTGTTTACCATTCTCAGGATCCAGCGCTTTTACTAAGCCATCACGACTTGCCACGAACAATGTATCATTCGCAAATACAGGGGATAGCTTTGAAAAGTAATGACCGACACCATCGCCAACCGATGTGCTCCACTCACTACTGGTTGTAAACTGACTGTCTACCTGAGGTAGTGGCGCCATTACAATGGTGTCTTTCTCACCTGCACAACCGGCAAGTACTCCCATTGTTAACGCCCCTAGCAAGGCTTTCTTAAAGACTCTTTTCATCCAATGCGGTCCTTATTTCGCCAGATCGTCCAATTTCATTTGTAGTGTCGGGCTTGCATCTGCCGCTTGCTGAGCTTCAGTATACGCAGCGTACGCAGCATCTTTGTCACCTTGGCGAATCGCAATATCGCCACGAAGTTCAGCAATACGACCTGTCCATGCTGTATCAGTGACGTTACTTAGCTCTGCCGTTGCAGCGTCGAAGTTACCCATTTCCGTCTCAATACGCGCAATGCGGTAACTAATCAATGGTAACAACGCAGCATCTTGAGTGTTGCTTTGCGCCCACTTCAGTTGCTCCAATGCAGCAGAAAGGTCTTGAGCTTCAACTTGTGCTTTAGCAAGTTGTAGCGCAGCCAATACTGAATATTCTTTTACTTCATTTGACTCAATGAAAGCTTTCACGTCAGCTTGAGCATCAGTGCCTTTGTCTTGCAAAGCATTCATTGCTGTCGTGTAGCTTTGAGAAGCTGCTTCACTCGCCTGAATCACAGAATCCTGGTAGTAACGCCAGCCGAATAGACCACCTAAACCAACAACCGCACCGATGATGACGGCTTTGCCGTTTTCCTTCCACCAGTCTTTAATGGCTTCAACTTGTTGTTCTTCAGTATCGTAAAGTTCCACTTCCTGTCCTCTTAAAACATGTAAATGGCAGCTTAGCTGCCATTGTTCCTATTTCGTTTAAAGGCTCCACATTTGGGAGCCTTAGCTTACGAACTAGGATGTAATTTTGTTAGATTACTAAAAGACTTAAATCAGTGCTGCGATCTTTTCTGCAACTTCTGCTTGGTTGTAAGTCTCTTGCTCACCACCAGCTAAGTCTTTCAGTACTACGGTATTATCCGCAACTTCGTTTTCACCCAGAACTAATGCTACAACAGCACCAACTTTGTCTGCGCGTTTAAACTGTTTCTTGAAGTTACCGCCACCGAAGTGATTCATCACACGAACGCCTGGAACAGACTCGCGAAGCTGTTCTGCTAGCTTCATTCCTGCCATCATGGTGCCTTCACCCGCTGTGACTACGTACACGTCAACACTGCGACGAACGTCTGTCAGTTCCAACGTTTCTAGCATCAGTACTAGACGCTCTAGGCCCATTGCAAAGCCAACCGCTGGTGTTGGTTTACCACCTAATTGCTCTACAAGGCCATCGTAACGACCACCACCACATACAGTGCCTTGAGCACCTAGGCTCTCGGTGATCCACTCAAATACCGTGCGATTGTAGTAATCCAGACCACGAACTAGACGTTCGTTAACTGTGTATTTGATACCTGCGGCGTCTAAAAGTTCACATAGACCTGCGAAGTGTGCTTTAGATTCTTCACCCAAGTAATCTGAAAGGCGAGGCGCATCACCTAAAATAGCTTGAACGTCTGGGTTCTTCGTATCCAGAACACGCAGTGGGTTCGTGTGCATGCGACGCTTACAATCTTCATCTAGCACATCAATATGTTGCTCAAGGAATGCAACCAGTGCAGTACGGTAGTCTGCGCGGTCTTCTTGAGAACCGATAGAGTTCAGCTCAAGACGAACATGTTCATTGATACCTAGCTCACGCCATAGACGCGCCGTCATCATGATAAGCTCTGCATCAACATCTGGACCATTTAGACCAAACACCTCAACACCACACTGGTGGAATTGACGGTAACGACCTTTCTGCGGACGTTCATGGCGGAACATAGGCCCCATGTACCACAGACGCTGTTCATCACGGTTGATCAGGCTGTTTTGGATACATGAACGTACACAACCCGCCGTACCTTCTGGGCGAAGTGTTAGGCTGTCGCCGTTACGGTCATCAAAAGTGTACATTTCTTTTGAAACGACGTCTGTTTCTTCACCAACAGCGCGGCTGAATAGGTTTGTTTCTTCAACGATTGGCATGCGCACTTCGTTATAACCGTATGCGCTAATTACATTTTTCACTGTGTTTTCTAATTTTTGCCACAGTGGCGACTGAGTTGGGAGGCAATCGTTCATGCCTCGAATTGCTTGAATTGTTTTTGCCACAATACTTACCGTAATTCTCGTTGAGATTAATCTTGTACTTTAACTTCGATGCGGTTTTCGCCATTCATCATAGCTGCTTTCGCACGGATCTTAGCTTCTAGCTTATTCACAAGGTCATCGTTATCAAAGCGCTCTTTCTGGCGTTTACCATCTTCGTAGAATGCGCTCTTCTTGTTACTACCTGCTAGACCTAAGTGAGAAACTTCTGCTTCACCAGGGCCGTTTACCACACAACCGATGATAGACACATCCATTGGAGTGATGATGTCTTCTAAACGTTGCTCCAGTGCATTCACCGTACCAATCACATCGAATTCTTGGCGTGAGCAGCTTGGGCACGCAATAAAGTTGATGCCTCGAGAGCGAATGCGCAGAGATTTAAGGATGTCGAAACCAACTTTGATTTCTTCAACTGGATCGGCAGCCAAAGAGATACGCAGCGTATCGCCTATCCCTTCAGATAACAGCATACCTAAGCCAACAGATGACTTAACAGCGCCAGCTCGAGCACCACCCGCCTCTGTGATACCTAAATGAAGAGGCTGATCGATTTTCTTCGCCAGCAGACGATATGAATCCACCGCAAGAAAAACGTCTGAAGCTTTCACGCTAACTTTAAATTGGTCAAAGTTAAGACGATCGAGATGATCTACGTGACGCATCGCCGACTCAACCAAGGCTTCTGGCGTAGGCTCACCGTATTTCATCTGTAGATCTTTTTCCAAAGATCCACCATTGACACCAATACGGATCGGGATGTTTTTATCGCGAGCGCAATCAACAACAGCGCGAATGCGCTCTTCATTGCCGATGTTACCTGGGTTGATACGTAAACAGTCAACTCCGTACTCCGCAACTTTCAGCGCGATACGATAGTCGAAATGAATATCAGCCACTAATGGTACAGAAACTTGCTGTTTAATCAGTTTGAAAGCTTCTGCTGCGTCCATCGTAGGTACAGAAACTCGAACGATATCTGCGCCGACTTTTTCTAGTGCTCGGATTTGAGCGACTGTCGCTTCTACGTCAGTCGTGCGAGTGTTAGTCATTGACTGTACTGCAATTGGCGCACCATCACCAATTGGCACATCACCCACATAAATACGCGTCGATTTACGACGAATAATTGGAGATTCGTGTTGCATAATTTTTTATAACGGTAGAGTGAATCTAGCTACTTTGCCTGAAGTATACCCAGAAAGGTCGACAGGTTCACTTGCAAATGTCATTGTAACCCCTTCCGGTGCGCCTAATATCACTTTAAATGGCGCTTTTCCGGTAAGTTCTACATCTTGTCCTGGCTTATGAGTACCACTTACCAGCGTTTTACCATTGGTGTCTTTTACTTGAATCCAACAGTCCGCTTTAAACTTCATAGTAAGAAGTGTCATGCCTTCAGGTACTACTGGCGCAGGCTGTTCCTCTTCCGCCGCTTCAATCACGGCAACAGGTTCTTCAGAATCTACGCTTGTTGTATTTTCAGTTTCAGTCAGCAAAGGATCCGCCCCTTGCTCAACGGGTGCTTCAGTCAATTCAGCAACACCTTCATTAGTTGAAGCAACTTCTTCAGGAGTGCTTGCGATTAACTCTTCAGCCGTCATCAAATCGATATCAGCTAATTCTTGAGCAGTGGGCTGCGGCGCTTCAACACTTGAATCCGTTACTTCCTTAGTTAGGCTATTCTCTTGTTGGTTTTGCCACCACCATGCCGCTGAAATGCCAATAATGACTAGCCCGATAACCCAAGTAAGGAGCATAATACGGCTATTGTGCTTCTCGTCTTTTGTTTTACGAGAGAAGCTTTGCATTTCAATTTCTTGCTCTTGAGGCTGAGCATCGGCAGTCTGCTCTAACGCCGTCAAAACCACCTTCTCATCAAGACCTACGAATTTAGCGTAAGAGCGTAAGTAACCACGCGTAAATGTCGCGACTTGTTGAGATTCAAATCGGTTATTTTCAATATCTTCAATCACAGAAATGCGAAGCCTCAGGCGATCGGCAACTTGCTTTTGGCTCATTCCCAAGGATTCACGTTTGTTTTTCAGTAATGTGCCAGCTTCAATAGAGAGTGGCACTTCATTCGTATTTTCGTGTTCTGTCATAATGGCGGTATTTAATCTGTTTTAGTGGCTAACGTGGTCATGTATTTTCGTTATTGTTCTTAAGCCTCTTTAAAAGATAGCTAGCCTAAACGCGTTAACCAAAAATAATAATTTTAAGAAACTCTCAGCGATCTGAGTGCGAATACCCGTTTTGCAAAAATCAGCAAAACGTATGTGAGAAAGTGCTGAGAATTATCGGTGTCATCGTTAGTGTTACATATCATGATAAGCGAATGCGCAACGAAGACAAAAACTCTTTACACTCAAACTAACAGATAGCTCAAGCTTTTGTCCAAACTTTGACAAAGGAATTCGAAATTATACCCAAATAACCTTAGGTTGAAGAGTGATAGTCCCAAATCTTGGCGAAAATGTCCTAAACAATAAACAAAATAGCCAGAGCGAATGGCTCTGGCTATTTTTGAATTCCGGTCGTTTATACAGCTTTCACTTCAATGGTATCGGCACCGCGTGACGCTTTCAGCATTGCCGTACGTTTAGTTCGGTCAATTACATCACCGACCAACTGACCACATGCGGCATCAATGTCATCACCACGTGTTTTACGAACCGTAACTGTGTGCTCGTATTGCATCAATGTTTTTTGGAAGCGATCAATACGTGAGTTACTTGGTTTCTTGTAAGGTGAACCTGGGTACGGGTTAAACGGAATCAAGTTAATCTTACATGGTGTGTCTTTCATCAGCTCAGCCAGTTCACGAGCATGGTCCATGTCATCGTTCACATGATCAAGCAACACGTACTCGACTGTTACCTTGCCACGGTTTGCATTCGATGAAGCAATGTAACGACGAACGGATGCTAGGAAATCTTGAATATCCCAACGATCGTTAATTGGCATGATTTCACTACGCAGCTTATCGTTTGGCGCATGAAGAGAGATCGCCAACGCAACGTCGATTTTGCCCGTCATCTGATCAAGACCAGAAACCACACCTGATGTTGATACGGTTACGCGACGCTTCGACAAACCAAAGCCAAGGTCATCCAACATTAACTCCAATGCAGGAATCAAGTTCTTCATATTAAGAAGCGGCTCACCCATGCCCATCATCACGACGTTCGTAATTGGGCGACGGCCTGTTTCTTTCTCAAGACCAATTTCACGTGCAGCACGCCACACCTGACCGATGATCTCTGAAACTTTCAAGTTACGGTTAAAGCCCTGCTGTGCTGTTGAGCAGAACTTACATTCCAATGCACAACCTACTTGAGAAGATACACAAAGCGTTGCGCGATCATCTTCTGGAATGTAAACCGTTTCTACATCCTGATCACCAACCTTCATTGCCCACTTGATCGTGCCGTCTGAAGAATGCTGAGCTTCTGCTACAGTTGGTGCTTTAATTTCACACTTGTGTAAAAGCTTTTCGCGCAGCTTCTTGTTGATGTTTGTCATTTTTTCGAAGTCATCTACACCGAAATGGTAGATCCACTTCATAACCTGATCGGCACGAAACGCTTTCTCGCCAAGTTCTTCCGCGAAAAACTGACGCATGCCTTTGCGATCAAAGTCGAGTAGATTGATTTTTTCAGTGGTCATGTTGCCTCTCAATGACTGAAACAAGAATAAGGGCGCGAATTGTACAGCCTTTATTCAGCTACAACAAGGGGTGTAAGACCCTGAGTTTGCTAAGGCATTAAAATAAAAACGTTTAAATTTTAATCAGACTTTACGGTGAGAATAATGATTAGACAACCGACAGCAAAAGCGTAGAAGTGATACAGAGAAAACAGTGAGAACAAACACACTTAACTAAGCTTTCCCCCCTGTAAGATGCTCAAATTAGCCAACGTCTTCGCGAATAATTACGAATGAACTCGCCGGGGAAATGGAGAACGCGGAATAAAAAACCTCGGACAAATCCGAGGTTATTACGAACTAGATCATCACGCAAAAGTGATGCATGAACGAGTTAGCGAGAGAAAACTTCTGATTCAGGGAAGAAAAACTCAATTTCACGAGCGGCAGACTCAGGGCTATCGGAACCATGAACTGAATTGTGACGCATGCTGAGTGCGTAATCAGCACGCAAAGTGCCGCATGCCGCTTCCTCTGGGTTGGTTTTACCCATTAGCTCGCGGTAACGTGCAGTCGCATTTTCACCTTCCAATACCTGAACCATAATAGGACCAGATGTCATGAACTCTTTTAGAGGAGGGAAAAACTCTTTACCTTCATGCTCTGCATAAAAGCCACTTGCCTGATCTTCTGTCAGGTGAACCATTTTGGCAGCGATGATACGTAGGCCAGCCTTTTCAATACGATTGTAGATTTCACCAATTAGGTTTCGCTCTACAGCATCAGGCTTAATGATTGAAAATGTTCTTTCTAGAGCCATAAAATTTCCTTTCTGTACTTGTAATAATAGTTGTGCTTTTAAAGTGACTTACTGGGTAAGAGCAGCACTCAAACAAGAGAGTGCTGCAATCAATCTTATTTTCCAGCTTGCTCATTGAGGAAACGAGCAAGTGTACGAACACCCATACCCGTTGCTCCCGCAGCCCATTTATCAGAAGCGGCTTTACGATACGTACCCGCACAGTCGAAATGTAACCAGCCTTTTTTGTAGTCCTCAACGAAGTAAGACAAGAATGCAGCTGCAGTACTTGCACCCGGAGAATAATCACCAGAGCTGATATTCGATAAATCGGCAAAATTAGATGGCAGCATTTCTCGATGGAAATCAGCAAGTGGTAGCGGCCACAAGCCTTCTTTTTCCTGGTTTGCCGCCGTAAGCGCTTGATGCGATAGCTCATCATCAAAGCTCATTAGCGCATGGTAATCGTTACCTAACGCATTCTTCGCTGCGCCTGTTAGCGTCGCGCAGTCAATAATTAACTCAGGCTTTTGCTCACTAGCGTAGATAAGACCGTCTGCAAGCACCAAGCGACCTTCCGCGTCGGTATTCATAATCTCAACGGTTTTGCCGTTTTTGTAAGTGATGATGTCGCCAAGCTTAAGGGCACGGCCAGAAACCATGTTCTCAGCACAACACAAGATCAGTTTTACGCGCTTGTTCAAACCGCGTAAGATAGCTAACCCTAGGCCACCAGTGATAGTACCCGAGCCACCCATATCTGCTTTCATTGCACTCATGAAGTTAGAAGGCTTCAAGCTGTAACCACCGGAATCAAAGGTGATGCCTTTACCCACAAGACATGCGAATACAGGTGCGTTTTCGTCACCAGTTGGGTTGTAGTCTAACTGAAGCATCGCAGAAGTACGCTCAGAACCACGGCCTACTGCGTAAATACCTTCCCAACCTTCTGCCAACAAGTCTTTGTCTTTGACGATACGAGCTGTCACCGTGCCTTTCGGCGCAACAGATTTGATGAATTCAGCAGCCATTGTCGCTAGCTGACGAGGAGCAACTTCTTCTGCCGTTTTGTTGATAATATCGCGGGTAAAATCAGTCGAAGTAATACGAGCTTGAAGCTCTGCTTGATCTTCATCAGACAATGCTGCCCACTCAACTGAGCCATGTTTTTTAGGGTTACGGAACCCTTGGTGGAAAGCCCATACGCTCTCTAGATCCCAGTTATCACCAGAAAGAAAAATAGAACGAATTCCTTGGCCATCTAGCTGACGAGCTGCACGTTGAATTGCGCCGAGATCATGACCTTCACCTAAGTGAATAGTTGCGCCGTTTTCAGCGAATGAAAGCAGTGCTTTTTCACCCCAATGTGGTGCTGCCGACTCTTGACTTAAAAATACAGACATCTGTGTAGACATGGTTTCTCCTTGTCTTATAGCAGCGTTGCCTACGCTGCTTCTTTTTAATAACTCACGGATGTTAGCATTATGTAGGGCAAAAATGTCAATTGGATAAAAAAACGGACCTAAAGGTCCGCTTTTTTTAGTAAGAATTGTTAACTAGGCTGTGTTTTACAGACTTAGTCCGCTTCGTCCATCCAGCACATGATAACGGCTTCTAGAATCTTTTCATTAGAACGGTTTGGCTCATCGTCAAACTCATCTAACTCCATGATCCATTGATGAAGATCGGTAAAACGCACTGTTTTTGGATCGACATCTGGAAACTTGTCACAAAGTTCAATCGCGATATCGCGAGAATCTGTCCATTTCATTGCTCATCTTCCTTTTGCTTCTTCCCTATATTGGGAAGATAGTTTTAGTGATCTTCTGAAGCGTGGTTTAGTGTGTATTTAGGAATTTCTACCACCAAGTCTTCATCAGCAATTCTCGCCTGACACCCTAGGCGTGACTCAGGCTCTAGACCCCACGCTTTATCTAGCATGTCGTCTTCTAGTTCTTCACTTTCTTCAAGTGAATCAAAACCTTCACGGATGATTACGTGGCAGGTAGTACACGCACATGACTTCTCACACGCATGTTCAATACCGATACCGTTTTTTAGCGCTACGTCTAGAACGGTGTCACCAGAGTTTGCTTCCAACACTGCACCTTCTGGGCACAAATCGTCGTGTGGTAATACAATAATCTTAGGCATAACTACTTATCTCTTATATATCGTCTACTGATTGACCTGACAACGCAGCTCGAATCGATTTATCCATACGGCGTGATGCGAAATCTTGGCTCGCTTTATCGGTATCTTTAATGCCCTGCTCTATCGCATCTGCATCATCACCATTACGCAGCTCAATCAAGGCTTCGATGGCTTTAATCAAGTTTTGTTTCTCTTGTTCTGATAGTAAGTCATCACCATCAGCTTGCATCGCTGCAATCAAACCTTCTATCACTCGGTCGGCTTCAACACGCTGTTCAGCTAAGGCACGAGCTTGCATGTCTTCTTTTGCGTGCGTCATTGAATCACGCAACATATCCGCCACTTCATTGTCACTTAAGCCGTAAGAAGGTTTTACTTGAATCTCTGATTGAACACCAGTGCTCTTCTCCATTGCCGTAACAGAAAGAAGGCCATCAGCGTCAACTTGGTAAGTCACGCGAATATGTGCCGCACCCGCTGCCATCGGAGGAATACCTTTTAACGAGAAGCGAGCAAGTGAACGACAGTCATCAACCATTTCACGTTCACCTTGTACCACATGAACACTCATCGCCGTTTGGCCATCTTTGAATGTGGTAAATTCTTGCGCACGCGCAACGGGAATCGTAGTGTTGCGGGGGATGATCTTCTCGACCAAACCACCCATGGTTTCAATACCGAGCGACAGTGGAATCACATCAAGAAGCAACATTTCAGAGTCAGGTTTGTTACCCGCGAGAATATCAGCTTGAATACCCGCACCGATTGCGACGACTTCATCTGGGTTAATGCTTGTCAGTGGTGTACGGCCAAAGAATTCGCCAACCATTTCTCGTACAAGCAATGTGCGTGTTGAGCCACCGACCATGACTACTTCAAGTACATCTTCCGCATCTACATCCGCATCTTTCAGCGCACGGCGGCAAGACATCAGGGTTTTCTTCACTAGCGGACGAATCAGATCTTCGAACTGCTCGCGAGTCACGGTGCCTTTCCAACCAAAAACGTCAACGTCAACACTGTCTTGCTCAGAGAAAGCAATCTTAGCTTCAGTAGCAATGTTCAACAGTGTACGGTTCTTTTCTGCAGAAAGCGGAGCTTCTAGACCCGCTTGCTCCATTAAATAATCGGCAAATAGATGGTCGAAGTCGTCACCGCCTAATGCAGAGTCGCCACCTGTTGCTAATACTTCAAATACGCCTTTCGATAAACGTAGGATAGAGATATCAAAAGTACCGCCACCTAGATCGTAAACCGCAATCACACCTTCTTGACCAGAGTCTAGGCCATAAGCAATTGCCGCAGCGGTTGGTTCATTAAGTAGACGGAGAACATGAAGACCAGCTAATTTCGCCGCATCTTTTGTACCTGCACGTTGCGCGTCATCAAAGTAAGCAGGAACGGTAATAACGACACCAGCTAACTCACCACCTAACGTATCTTCAGCTCGCTTACCCAATACTTTTAGGATGTCCGCAGATACTTCAATCGGGTTTTTGTCACCTTGAGGTGTTTGCAGAATTGGCAGGCCATTTTCACTCTCTTTAAAACGATAAGGAAGTGAAGAGTAACGGGACTTAATGTCCTTTAATGAACGACCGATCAAACGTTTTACAGAGATAATCGTGTTCTCTGGTTCAAACTCTGCTTTGGCTTTGGCTTCGTGGCCGACCGTTAACGTTTCCTCAGCGTAATTAACGACTGAAGGTAAAATAGTACGGCCCTGCTCGTCCGCAAGTGGAGTTGCATCGCCGCTACGTACAGAAGCAACCAAAGAGTTGGTAGTACCTAAGTCGATACCCGCTGCTAACTTATGCTCATGAGGTGCCGAGCTTTGGCCCGGTTCTGCGATTTGAAGTAGTGCCATGATAGGTCCTTGTCACGCTTACTAGCCGAGGAGTTTGTCTTCGACTAGCTCAATTTCGTTCTTTAGTTTGGCAATGAATTTTAGCTTACGAACTCGGTCTGCGGCTTCAGTCCATAGACCATCATCAAGCTCTTGCTCGACGCTTGCCAGATGCTGTTTGTACATTTTGCTGACCTTAGAGTCGAAGTCAAAAAGCGCCGATTCAGGATCGGACTTGTCAGCAATCTCTTCCAGTTCTTCGCGCAGTTCCATTTGCTCCATTAAGAACATCGGATCTTGCATTGTTTGCTGTTCACCTCGGATCTCAACACCTTGCTCTGCGAGGATATACTCGGCGCGAGAAATAGGATTTTTCAGAACTTGATAGGCATCGTTGATATGCGCCGCCTTTTGCACCGCCATCAAACGGTCACGTTCTGAGCCCGTTGCAAAGTTATCCGGGTGGAAGCGTTTTTGTAGTTCTCGGAACTGAGAAGAAAGAAGGCTACCATCCAGCTTAAACTGACTTGGTAGCCCAAATAATTCAAAGTGATTCATTAAGTTCGGGTCCTAGTAAAGCCTTCCGGACTCGTTTGCCCAGAAGGACAATCAATTAGACGTTGAAGCTTTCACCACAACCACATTCACTTTTCGCGTTAGGGTTGTTGAATTCAAAACCTTCATTCAACCCTTCTTTCACGTAATCCAATTCAGTACCATCTAGGTACACTAAGCTCTTTTGATCGATGATAATTTTCACTCCAGAGAGTTCAAATACTTCGTCTTCTTCATTGAGCTCATCAACAAACTCAAGTACGTATGCCATGCCGGAACAGCCAGTCGTCTTCACTCCAAGACGTAAACCGATACCTTTGCCTCGGTTATCTAGGAATGCTCTTACGCGACTTGCCGCTGATTCTGTCATTGTGATGGCCATACTGCACCTTAGTCTGTCTAAATTTCGATTGGAATGGGAGCGTCAAAGCTCCCATTATATTACGGAATAATTATTCTTGGTGTTTTTTCTTGTAGTCAGCAACCGCTGCTTTGATTGCATCTTCAGCAAGAATAGAACAGTGAACTTTCACTGGTGGAAGCTCTAGCTCTTCAGCAATCTCAGAGTTTTTAATTGCTGCCGCTTCATCAACTGACTTACCTTTTACCCACTCAGTTACTAGTGAGCTTGATGCGATTGCACTACCACAACCGTATGTTTTGAACTTCGCATCTTCGATGATACCTTCAGGTGTCACTTTGATTTGAAGCTTCATTACGTCACCACACGCAGGAGCGCCAACCATGCCGCTACCTACTGATGGGTCTTCTTTATCGAATGAACCAACGTTACGTGGGTTCTCGTAGTGATCAATTACTTTTTCGCTGTATGCCATGATAAATTACCTCGAATCCTCTATTTCAATCCCTGAGATTAATGGTGAGCCCATTCAACAGTGCTCAAATCAATCCCTTCTTTGTACATATCCCATAGAGGAGACATGTCGCGTAGCTTAGTCACTGCAACGCGGATTTGTTCAATTGCGTAATCAATTTCTTCTTCAGTCGTGAAACGACCAAACGAGAAACGAACCGAGCTGTGAGCCAATTCGTCATCCATGCCTAGGGCACGAAGAACGTAAGAAGGCTCAAGGCTTGCAGACGTACAAGCACTACCAGAAGATACCGCTAGATCTTTAAGCGACATTAGTAGTGATTCACCTTCTACGAATGCGAAACTGATGTTTAGGTTGTGTGGTACACGCTGCTCAAAGTCACCGTTTACCGTCACTGCTTCTAAGTCTTTCACGCCATCAAAAAGACGGTTACGAAGCGCTAAAGCATGATCGTAATCTTTTTGCATGTCTTCTTTTGCAATGCGGAATGCTTCACCCATACCTACGATTTGGTGAGTAGGTAGTGTACCAGAGCGGAAACCACGCTCATGACCGCCACCGTGCATTTGCGCTTCAAGACGAATACGAGGCTTACGACGTACGTAAAGTGCACCGATACCTTTAGGGCCGTATACTTTGTGAGCAGAAAGTGAAATTAGATCAACTTTCATCTCTTGAACGTCGATTGGTAATTTACCTGCAGATTGCGCAGCGTCCACGTGGAAAACAATTTTACGCTCACGGCACAGTTCGCCGATCGCTGTAATGTCTTGAACCACACCAATCTCGTTGTTTACATGCATAATAGACACAAGCACGGTGTCATCACGCATGGCTGCTCTAAGCTTCTCTAGATCGATCAAGCCATTTGATTCTGGCTCAAGGTAAGTCACTTCAAAGCCTTCACGCTCAAGTTGACGACATGGGTCAAGAACGGCTTTGTGCTCTGTTTTACAAGTGATTACGTGCTTGCCTTTCTTCGAGTAAAAGTGCGCTGCACCTTTAATCGCAAGGTTGTCTGATTCTGTCGCACCAGATGTAAATACGATTTCGCGAGGATCTGCATTTAGAAGGTCAGCAATTTGCTCACGAGCAGTATCGACCGCTTCTTCTGCCTGCCAGCCGTAACGGTGCGAACGTGACGCTGGGTTGCCAAATGTGCCATCCATTGTCATGTACTGAACCATTTTTTCAGCAACACGTGGATCAACTGGACATGTAGCGGAATAATCAAGATAAATCGGCAGTTTCATTCTCTACTCCAATGTAAAAAGCTGACCGCTAAGAGCGGACGTTTACACCGATGGGCGCGGCGGTTGTATTTTTGTTTGATAGCCCATGGGTTACCGCCAGATCAATGTCCTGACGATCAGAAATTTCGAGTACTTCATTGTCTGTCATCAACTCACCAAGAGTGATGTTATTCAAAAAGTCACTAATGCGAGAGCTTAGGTCACGCCACAGCGTGTGAGTAAGGCAACGTGTTCCACCTTGGCAATCTCCTTTACCTTGGCATTTGGTTGCATCTACTGACTCATCAACGGCAGCAATCACGGTACCAATAGCGATACTGTGAGCGTCGGCACCAAGTCGGTAACCACCACCAGGACCACGAACGCTGGCAACGAGACCTGCTTTACGCAATTTTGAAAATAGCTGCTCTAAGTAAGAGAGCGAGATCCCTTGACGCTCTGAAATATCAGCCAGAGGTACAGGGTTTTGTTGCGAATGCAGTGCCACATCCAGCATGGCTGTCACCGCATATCTTCCTTTAGATGTAAGTTTCATACCACACCGTATCCACATGGTTTGTAATGGTTAAGATTTTTCCATACCTGAGTAATTTGGTCAAGTATTTATTTGACCATTTTACTCAGGTATTCATCCTTACATCTAAAGTGGTTATTATTTACTCAGAACTTCTTTTCTATCGAAGTCAAAACGCCTCGTAGAATATTAAGTTCTTGGGTTTCTGGTCGAGCACGAGAGAACAAACGGCGCAACTTATTCATCACCTGTCCAGGTTGCTCTTTGTTAATAAACTGGGTCTCAACCATCACCTTTTCAAGATGCTCGAAGAACATTTCGAGTTCTCGATGACGCGGGTATTCTTCCGATTCATTTGGGGAAAACTGGCTTTGCTCTAAGTTCAAGTGTGCAACTCGCACTTCGTAACTGAGAGTTTGTACAGCCATCGCTAGGTTAAGCGAGCTGTACTCAGGATTAGCGGGAATACAAACATGGTAGTGGCACTTTTGTAGCTCTTCGTTTGTCAAACCAGTTCTTTCTCGGCCAAACACGAGCGCAACCGGATGCTTTCGGCCTTCAACTGCAAATTTCTCACCGCATTCACGTGGCTCGAGCATTGGCCATTCTAATGTACGAGAGCGGGCGCTAGAACCCACAACAAGGCCACAATCTTCAACCGCTTCTTCTAATGTGCCGACAATCTTTGCATTTTGAGCAATATCACCAGCACCCGCAGCTAAAGCAAGAGTTTGTTCATCCACTTCACATTGTGGATCGACTAATACTAGTTGGTTTAAACCCATCACTTTCATTGCTCGAGCTGCTGAGCCAATATTGCCTGAATGAGAGGTACCTACGAGTACAATTTTTACTTGATCCAACATCTGTGTTTGCTACCTAAATTAAAACCGCAGAATGTTATCATAGTTTTTTAAGACACCCTAGAGGCAAGCAGACCTCTCTTCTCATTCTTGGTTATTGTTCTCGTCCGCAGTATGATCTGTACACTCAGTCGTCCGCAATTAGAGCAAAAAATAACCACTTCCCTTTTTGATTATCTCTGGTATACTCGCCGCCGCTTTCATTTGTTCTTTAACATCCGTTGGGAAATTCGTATGCATCCAATGCTAAACATTGCTATTCGCGCTGCGCGAAAGGCAGGCAATCATATTGCTAAATCATTAGAAAACACTGATAAAGTAGAATCTACTCTTAAAGGCACTAATGACTTTGTCACTAACGTAGACAAAGAAGCAGAATACATCATCATCGATACTATCAAGCAGTCTTACCCTGAGCACTGTATCGTTGCTGAAGAACAAGGTCTTATCGAAGGTAAAGATAAAGACGTACAATGGATCATCGACCCACTGGATGGCACCACTAACTTTGTAAAAGGTTACCCAACTTTCGCGGTTTCTATCGCTGTTCGTATTAAGGGCAAAACTGAAGTTGCTTGTGTTTACGATCCAATGCAAAACGAGCTATTCACTGCACAACGCGGTGCCGGCGCTCAACTAAACAGTGCACGTATTCGTGTTGCTCAACTAAAAGACCTTCAAGGCACTGTTCTAGCAACAGGCTTCCCATTCAAGCAGAAACAACACGCTGAGTCTTACATCAAGATCGTTGGTGCGCTATTCACTGAGTGTGCTGATTTCCGTCGTAGCGGCTCTGCTGCTCTTGACCTTTGTTACGTGGCTGCTGGCCGTGTTGATGGTTACTTCGAGCTAGGCCTAAAACCTTGGGATATGGCAGCAGGTGAGCTTATTGCTCGTGAAGCTGGCGCAATCCTAACAGACTTTGCTGGCGGCACTGACTACATGAAGTCTGGTAACATCGTTGCTTCAAGCGCTCGTGGCGTAAAATCTATCCTTAAGCACATTCGCGAAAACGGTAACAGCGCGATCCTTAAGTAATATTTGAAAGTCATATATAGCCCGTCACGCTGATGACTTTAGAAAGCCCCGCTCAATGAGCGGGGCTTTTTTGTATCTACTGCTCC
Organism: Vibrio sp. Vb1127; assembly: GCF_033338735.1. Taxonomy (NCBI): domain Bacteria; kingdom Pseudomonadati; phylum Pseudomonadota; class Gammaproteobacteria; order Vibrionales; family Vibrionaceae; genus Vibrio; species Vibrio sp. Vb1127. The sequence continues at coordinate 19,503 of NZ_JAWOTF010000033.1, forward strand.
GTATCGACTTAGCTGTAGCTGAAGGCTCTTCATACAGAGAGGCTCTACAAGCTCACGACTCTATTCAGATACAAAAAAACCGCTGATTGTTCAGCGGTTTTTGTTTTCGGTTCTCAATCTGCCTTATGGCATTTCGTCGAACTCTGCACCTTCTTTTTCTACTTGAGGTGGCATCAAGTGCTCTTTCTGGATGCCCAGTTTTAGCGCTAGTGCTGATGCTACGTAGATAGAAGAGTAAGTACCAACAGTGATACCTAGTAGTAGTGCAGTTGCGAAGCCGTGAATCATCGCCCCCCCCTGCATGAACAGTGCAATTACCACGAACAACGTCGTACCAGATGTAATCAATGTACGGCTCAATGTTTGAGTGATTGAAGCGTCCATGATGTCCGAAGGTTCACCCTTACGCATCTTACGGAAGTTTTCACGAATCCGGTCAAATACAACGATGGTATCGTTGAGTGAGTAGCCCACAACCGTCAGTAGCGCAGCTACGATAGTCAGGTCAACTTCAATTTGTAGAAACGAAAAGACACCTAGCGTGATAATTATATCGTGAGCCAATGCCATTACCGCACCAGCCGCTAGACGCCATTCAAATCGCATCGATACATAAAGCAGGATACAGATCAGCGATACCAAGATCGCTAGACCACCAGCTTCTGTTAGCTCATCACCAACGTTGGGACCTACGAACTCAATACGACGCATTTCTACGCTTTCGCCAGTACCATCTTTGATAGCACCAATGATTTGGTTACCTAGCGTTTCACCAGAAACGTCATCACGTGGACGAAGACGGACCATGACTTCACGAGCACTACCGAAGTTTTGTACTGTCGCATCGCCAAAGCCTTTTGAATCTAGTGCTGCACGAATCTCTTCAAGGTTTGCTGGCTGTTCAAAACCGACCTCGATAAGCGTACCGCCAGTGAAATCTAGACCCCAATTAAGCCACTTGGTTGACAAAGTGAAGATAGAAGCAGCAATCATTATAATTGAAAAAACGAATGCTACTTTCGACCAACGCATAAAGCCGATCGTCTTCTCTGCTTTTAGAATTTGAAACATATTAATTCCCAGCCTTAGATCGACAATTTATCAACGCGTTTGCCACCGTAGATCAGGTTCACGATACAACGTGTACCAATAATGGCGGTGAACATTGAAGTTAAGATACCGATAGATAGAGTAACTGCGAAACCTTTCACCGCACCTGTACCGACCGCAAATAGAATGATTGCAGTAATTAGTGTTGTGATGTTCGCATCAGCAATCGTGCTGAATGCATTCGCGTAACCTTGGTGAATCGCTTGTTGTGGACTGCGTCCATCACGAATCTCTTCACGGATACGCTCGAAGATCAGTACGTTCGCATCAACCGCCATACCGACTGTTAACACGATACCGGCTATCCCCGGAAGCGTCATGGTAGCGCCTGGAATCATCGACATAACACCAATGATAAGCACTAAGTTTGCCATTAGAGCGATGTTTGCAATCAAACCAAAGCCGCGGTAGTAAAGCAGCGTAAATAGCATTACGGCAACCATACCCCAGATACATGCTTGGATACCCATATCGATGTTTTGCTGGCCCATTGATGGACCAATGGTACGTTCTTCAACGATAGAGATAGGTGCAATCAGTGCACCAGCACGTAGTAGAAGTGCTAGGTTGTGTGCTTCTGCAGCAGAATCGATACCTGTGATACGGAAGTTACGACCAAGAGCCGATTGAATCGTTGCTTGGTTGATGACTTCTTCATGCTTATCCAGAATAACTTTGCCTTCAGGCGTACGACGGCCACTGTCTTTGTATTCTGCAAACACGGTAGCCATTAGCTTACCAATGTTCTTCTTAGAGAACGCAGACATCTTATTACCACCTTCGCTGTCTAGCGAGATGTTAACTTGTGGACGACCATATTCATCAACACTTGAGCTTGCATCTGTGATGCTTTGACCGCCAAGAATAACGCGCTTCTTAAGCACAACTGGGCGACCATCACGGTCCATCTTGATTTCACTGCCTGCTGGCGCACGACCATTTGCCGCTGCCGATAGGTCAGCTTTATCATCAACTTCGCGGAATTCAAGCGTTGCCGTAGCTCCGAGAATTTCTTTTGCACGAGCAGTATCTTGAACACCAGGCAGTTCAACTACAATGCGACTAGCACCTTGACGTTGAACCAATGGTTCCGCAACACCTAGTTCGTTGACACGATTACGTAAAATCGTAATGTTTTGCTCAACAGCATAGTTACGGATCTCTTGTAAACGTTGCTCAGTAAAGGTTGCAGTAAGAGCGTAACGGCCATTTGAATCAGAATCGACAAAAATCATGTCCGGGTGATTCTTTTCTAGCGTTGCTTTCGCTTCTGCTAATTGCTCTTCGTTACGCAACAACACTTCTACCGCTTCTTTTCCAGAAGGGCGGATTGCACGGTAACGAATCTTGGCGTCACGAAGTTCGCTACGGAAAGCTTCTTCTTGTTGACCAACAAGCTTTTCCATCGCTGCATCCATATCCACTTCCATTAAGAAGTGAACACCACCGCGAAGGTCAAGACCTAGCTTCAATGGTGACGCGCCAATCGCTTCTAGCCAATCGGGTGTAGAAGGTGCAAGGTTAAGTGCAACAATTGTGTCTTTGCCTAGCGCTTCGCTGATGACATCACGAGCACTGATTTGTGTGTCAGTGTCGTTAAAACGAACAAGAATTGATCCATCTTCGAGAGCAATGGATTTATGAGAAAGTTGCTCTTTGTTAAGAGCAGTAGTGACAGCATCCAGCGTTGACATATCTACAGAGGCGCCACGCGCCCCTGTAACTTGAATAGCCGGATCTTCACCGTAGATATTTGGAAGTGCGTATAACGCAGCGGTGATGATGGCAAAAAGCACCATCAAGTACTTCCATAATGGATAACGGTTTAGCACAGCGAGGATCCTTTAGCTGTTTTATAGAGACTTAAGCGTACCTTTTGGTAGCACTGCAGTGATGAAGTCTTTCTTGATTACTACTTCATTGTTCGCGTTAAGCTCAATTGAAATGTAGTCATTGTCTTCAGCAATCTTAGTGATTTTACCCACTAGGCCACCGCTAGTTAAAACTTCGTCGCCTTTGCCCATAGAAGCCATTAGGTTTTTGTGTTCTTTTACGCGTTTCGCTTGTGGGCGGTAAATCATGAAGTAAAAGATCACTGCGAACATGCCAAGCATGATTAGCATTTCAAAACCACCGCCTGCTGGCGCGCCTTCTGCTGCTGCGTGAGCCTGAGAAATAAACATTAAAACATCCTCATTATATTTTATTGATAATCAAACAAATTGGGCTTTCGCATTTTAGATTCAAGTCTGAGAGTAACTAATAGAGATCGCTCTCTCAAAAATAACGTGCGTTAGCCTACTTTATTAGCAAAAGCCTCTGGCGACATGCCAAAGGCTTTAATTCTTTTAGTTTTTCAATTACTGCTCTTTTGCTAGTGGTGGCACTTCACGGCCACGACGCTCATAGAACTCAGTAACAAATTCATCGAAGCGATCTTCATCAATTGCTTTACGAATGCTTTCCATCAGACGCTGGTAGTAACGCAGGTTATGGATTGTATTCAAGCGAGCGCCTAAGATTTCATTACAACGCTCTAAATGGTGAAGGTACGACTTGCTGTAGTTTTGACAAGTGTAACAGTCACAATGCGGATCCAATGGTGTTGTATCCGTTTTATGTTTCGCATTACGGATCTTGATCACACCACCAGTCACAAATAAGTGACCATTACGTGCGTTACGCGTTGGCATTACACAGTCAAACATGTCGATACCACGACGAACACCTTCAACCAAGTCTTCTGGCTTACCTACGCCCATCAAGTAGCGAGGTTTGTCTTCAGGAAGTTGAGGACAAGTATGCTCAAGAATACGGTGCATGTCTTCTTTAGGCTCACCTACTGCCAAACCACCAACCGCGTAACCGTCAAAACCGATTTCCGTTAGACCTTTTACCGACACATCACGTAAATCTTCGTAAACACCACCTTGGACAATACCAAATAGGTTGTTCGGGTTTTCTAGCTTCTCGAAGTGGTCACGTGAACGCTGTGCCCAGCGTAATGACATTTCCATCGATTTCTTCGCTTCATCGTGTGTCGCTGGGTAAGGCGTACACTCGTCAAAAATCATAACGATGTCAGAGCCCAGGTCTTTTTGAATTTCCATCGACTTTTCTGCGTCCATGAAAATCTTGTCACCGTTTACTGGGTTACGAAAGTGAACACCTTCTTCAGTGATCGTACGCATCTTACCAAGGCTGAATACTTGAAAGCCGCCTGAATCAGTAAGAATAGGACCGTGCCAGTTCATAAAATCGTGCAGGTCACCGTGCATTTTCATCACTTCTTGACCAGGACGTAGCCACAGGTGGAACGTATTACCTAGCAGAATTTCTGCACCAGTACCTTTTACTTCTTCTGGTGTCATACCTTTAACGGTACCGTAAGTACCTACTGGCATGAACGCAGGAGTTTGAACAGTGCCGCGTTCGAAAGTCAGTTGACCACGACGTGCATTGCCGTTTTTCTTCTTAAGATCGAATTTTAATTTCACGATGCCTCCGGGTGTCAGAGAAACAGTCTGACTGAGTGTTTAGGGCTCTACCCTACTTTAAGGAGCGGTCGCTTTTCCTTGCGAGAGACAAAGCAATGGATGCTTTATTTCCTAGCTTACTGCTAGCACTCGTAAATCTATTTTTAACTACGCTGTTTTCTTCTTGATGAACATTGAATCGCCATACGAGAAGAAACGGTATTTGTTTTCCACCGCATGTTTGTAAGCATTCATGGTGTTCTCGTATCCAGCAAATGCACTCACCAACATGATCAGTGTTGATTCAGGCAAGTGGAAGTTTGTGATCAAGCAATCCACTAGCTGATATTCGTAACCAGGGAAAATAAAGATTTCAGTATCGCCAAAGAATGGGGCCAGCTCAGTCCCTTTTTGCAATGCGTCTTGCGCTGCACTTTCAAGTGAACGCACAGATGTGGTACCAACAGCAATAATTCGTCCGCCACGCGCTTTCGTCGCTTTAATTGCTTCGACGACTTCTTGTGGTACTTCTACGTACTCGGCATGCATGTGGTGATCGTTGATATTTTCCACTTTTACCGGCTGGAATGTACCCGCCCCAACGTGCAAAGTAACGTAAGCAAACTCTGCACCTTTCGCTTTGATTTTCTCCAAGAGAACATCATCAAAGTGAAGGCCCGCTGTCGGTGCCGCAACCGCACCTGGCTTTTGATTATATACCGTTTGGTAACGCTCTTTATCTGCATCTTCGTCTGGACGGTCGATGTAAGGAGGAAGCGGCATATGGCCGATTTCTTCCAGAATTTCTAGTACCGTCTTATCAGAACTAAATTTCAGTTCAAATAAAGCATCATGGCGTGCAACCATTTCTGCTGAATATTCATCATTCTCGCCAACAATAATGGTTGTACCTGGTTTTGGTGATTTAGAGCAACGAACGTGCGCGAGGATGCTTTTCTCATCCAACATGCGCTCCACCAGCACTTCTAATTTACCGCCCGATTCCTTGCGGCCAAAAAGACGAGCAGGAATAACACGAGTATTATTAAACACCACTAAGTCACCGGGTTGAACTTGGCCCAATACATCAGTAAATGTGCCATCAATGAGCTCTCCGGTATTGCCGTCCATTTGCAGCAGTCGGCTAGCGGTACGCTCTGGTTGAGGGTAGCGAGCGATGAGTTCATCTGGAAGGTCGAAATGGAAATCTGATACTTGCATGTTACTTGTCTTATCTATTGGTCAAATCACGTCTAGGCGACGATAAAATTGCGACGAGTTTTTCGCAGCAGACTAGTATATGTTTACATGCTGCAATAGCAAGCAAATCACCAGAATATAGCAGTAAAAGCCATGGTGAAGAGTGTAATAAAACGTGAAAAGCCTCGATTACTTGGCACTATTTTTAATTTGAGCCCCAAAGAGAGAACATGAAAAAAGCAAAGCAACGTATACCGCTGCTTATTAGTTTGGCATTCCAATCGCCCTATCAAACCTCACGCTTTCGCCACAAGAATAACGGCACGAATAAACCCAATAACCAAAACCCTAGACTGCCACCTTCATCATCTGAGCCTTTGAAATCACAGTTATTGGTCGCAATGCCATCGTGACACTCTTTATTGTCACCACTTTCATTGTTAGCACTTTTGATAAAATTCGGCGCAATGATGTAACGACTTGGTGGCGCATCGGCAGTGATGTAAGACTGTACCCAGTCGTAATAGTGGCTCACCTTGGTATAGAAACTTGGGATCGTCAAAGAGCCACACGTTGGTAGAATAAGAGGGCCGCCACTAACAATACCAATTTGTTTGCCGGTCGCCACATCGACCAACGGGCCACCACTGTCACCTTTACATGCAGAGTTGCCATATTGGGTATGGCTATCCGGCTCCAATACATGGTTTTGTGTTGGTAGCGTACAAATTTTGGTTTGGTTGTCTCTTGAATCAATGATCCCCGGAAAACTGCTGCCAATTTCTAAACGCTCATAACATTTGTCGATGGGCAAAAATGTGCTAATGGTGGTTTTGAGCGTATTAGAAGGTTCAGAAGCATCCGGCTGAGTAGACCCCCATCCAAACACTTGCACATTTTCGACACGTTGATTGGTCAGGTAATTATCGTTCCAGTCCGCCGCCAAACGTGCTTCGATACTCTCCATGTCAACTTTACTCGCTAGGTCAGCAAAGCTCGCGTTTGCCACTGGGCGCGTGAGATACAGCAACGCGATGTCTGAATCTAAACCGGTTTGGATAGGTTTCACGTTGCCATTACTGTCGGTCTCAGCTTTTGAAATCCGGGTGTAATCCGGATGAACCACAACGTGAGACACCGGATAGAAGTTATCAAGCCCTGCAGAATTAAGTTCATACACATTCGCATTCACCGACAGCTCACCCGGCGGGGTCACATAGTAGGTTGCTTCATTGGTTCCTTGTCCCATCACCACACAGTGCGCCGCAGTCAGTACCCATTGCTCTGTCAGCATCGTTCCACCACACAGCGGAAACTCTGCCATATTACTTGCTCGCAAAGTAACGCGGTCAACAGGATCGGTTTGTTCATCTCCTAACACAATCGCCTGTGTTGATGGCACACTGAATGCCGCCACTGCCAGCGCAATAAGTTTGTTACACGTTGTTCGTTTCATCTAGGTTGCTGTCTTCAATTTGGTAAGCCTGGACGTATCTTCTTCGAGAGAAGAATCTTGGAAAATCCAGCGAATAAAAATGTGCGATTCAATTCATTGGATTACCTTGGGAACACATTCAATATCAACTAAAAATGCCAACTGACTCGCACACAAACCGACTTATTCAAATTAATAAAAACACCAATAAAACACAGATTACGCAGCCCATCAGCATTGTGCTATTTAATTGATGAAAAACGAGTTAGCTCCCAGATATACAGAAAAATATTCTCTATATTTAAGAGAAGGACAATGCCGCTGGAGGTCTCTATGATCAAGGTTGAAGACATGATGACTCGTAATCCTCATACCTTACTGCGCACGCACACCTTGCGTGATGCAAAAAGCATGATGGATGCGCTTGATATTCGACACATTCCTGTTGTTGATGCCAATAACCACTTACAAGGCTTGGTGACTCAACGCGACATTCTTGCTGCTCAAGAATCGAGCTTGCACCCAGATGAGGCTGAACAATCTTTTACTTTAGACACACCGCTCTACGAAATGATGCACACCAACATCATGACGGCAGAGCCTATCGCGGGGCTCAAAGAGAGCGCTATCTATATGCAAAAGCATAAAGTTGGCTGTCTACCTGTTGTCACCAAAGGTCGATTGGTCGGCATTATTACTGATAGTGACTTCGTGACGATTGCGATTAACTTATTGGAACTACAAGAAGAAGTGGAACCTGAAGAAATCGAGCAGGAAGAGTAGTACGCAAGCGTATTCTCTTTGTTGTAAGTTTCGTTTTTACACCGGTTAAACGAAAAAAGAGCGGCAGGGTTGCCGCTCAAAATGCCATTACTGACGCTGATTAAGGAAGTGTTTCTCTGCCAATTAGAATTGGTCTTCTTCGGTCGAACCTGTCAATGCTGTCACTGAAGAGTTACCACCTTGGATAGTATTGGTCATTCTATCGAAGTAACCTGTACCTACTTCTTGTTGGTGCGCAACAAACGTATAGCCTTTTTCAGCTGCTTGGAATTCAGGACGCTGAACTTTCTCAACATAATGACGCATACCTTCACCTTGAGCGTAAGCGTGTGCCAGTTCAAACATGTTGAACCACATGTTGTGAATGCCTGCTAGCGTGATGAATTGGTACTTGTAGCCCATGTCTGCAAGCTCTTGTTGGAACTTAGCAATGGTTTCTGCATCTAGGTTTTTCTCCCAGTTGAATGAAGGCGAGCAGTTGTACGCCAACAATTGATCTGGGTATTCAGCGTGAATTGCTTCTGCAAACTTACGTGCTTCTTCCAAACATGGCGTAGCCGTTTCACACCAAATTAGGTCTGCATATGGTGCGTAAGCCAGGCCGCGAGAAATCGCTTGGTCGATACCAGCGCGAACGCGGTAGAAACCCTCTTGAGTGCGCTCACCTTCAATAAAGTCTTTATCATATGGGTCGCAATCTGAAGTAATGAGATCCGCCGCATTCGCATCAGTACGAGCAATAACTAATGTTGTTGTACCCGCTACGTCAGCAGCCAAACGAGCTGCAACGAGCTTTTGTACCGCTTCTTGCGTAGGAACTAATACCTTACCACCCATATGACCACACTTTTTCACCGATGCTAACTGGTCTTCAAAGTGAACGCCCGCGGCACCGGCTTCGATCATCGATTTCATTAGTTCGTAAGCGTTAAGCACACCACCAAAGCCCGCTTCAGCATCCGCTACGATAGGTAGGAAGTAATCAATACCACCTTCATCTTCAGGCGTCTTACCAGCAGCCCACTGAATTTGGTCTGCACGACGGAATGAGTTGTTGATACGCTTTACTACTGACGGTACAGAATCTACTGGGTAAAGAGATTGGTCTGGATACATCGTCGAAGCGGTGTTGTTATCCGCCGCTACCTGCCAGCCTGACAGATAAATCGCTTCAATACCTGCCTTAGCTTGTTGAACGGCTTGACCACCCGTTAGCGCACCAAGACAGTTTACGTAACCTTTTTTCGCACTACCGTTGACCAGTGACCAAAGTTTGTCTGCACCACGTTGTGCAATTGTGTTTGCAGGCACCATAGAGCCACGCAGTTCCACCACTTCCTCGGCAGTGTAAGTACGCTTCACATTTTTCCAGCGTGGGTTAGTTGCCCAGTCTTTTTCCAGAGCTTCAATTTGTTGGCGGCGAGTTAAGTTAGTCATTGGTCTATCCCTCTTTATAATTTGCACTTTATGCGTGTGCGTTGAGTTTCCGTTCTCAGGCAGTACTTCCCTATCTGCCTTGAAAATCCTTCACGTTATTGGTGTTACAGTTATTCTTTATTAATCCAGGTAGTCATAACCAGGAACTGTCAAAAAGTTGGTCAGTTCATCGCTCGTCGTGAGCCTTGCCATTAAGTCTGCTGCTTCTTCAAATCGACCCGCATGGTAGCGCTGCTCGCCAATTTCTTGCTTCACGACTTCAATCTCTTCTTTTAGATAGAGCTCGAACAGCTCTTTAGTGACCTTTAATCCGTTGTCTAGCGACTTGCCGTGTTGAATCCATTGCCAGATAGAAGCTCGGGAGATTTCTGCCGTTGCAGCGTCTTCCATCAGTCCGTAAATCGGCACACAACCATTGCCAGAAATCCAAGCTTCGATGTATTGCAGCGCAACGCGAATATTGTGGCGCATTCCGCCTTCAGTGCGCTCGCCTTCACAAGGCTCAAGCAGTTCGGCTGCAGTAATAGGCGCATCCTCTGCACGGCTCACATCCAACTGGTTGGTGCGTTCACCCAGCACAGCACTAAAGACTTCCATAGCAGTGTCAGCCAAACCTGGATGAGCCACCCAAGTACCGTCGTGGCCGTTGTTAGCTTCTAACGATTTGTCAGTCTGGATCTTGTCTAATACTTTTTGATTCTCTTTCGGGTCTTTAGCTGGGATAAATGCGGCCATTCCTCCCATCGCGAAAGCACCTCGTTTATGGCAAGTACGTACCAATAATCGCGAGTAAGCGTTTAAGAATGGCTTGTCCATCGTTACCACTTGGCGATCTGGCAGTACTCGGTCTGAGTATTTTTTCAATGTTTTGATATAGCTAAAGATGTAATCCCAGCGACCACAGTTCAAACCAACGATGTGTTCTTTAAGCGAGAACAGAATCTCGTCCATTTCGAATACCGCTGGTAAGGTTTCAATCAGCACAGTCGCTTTGATGGTGCCTGTATCCAAACCGAAATAGTCTTCCGTGAAATGGAACACTTCGCTCCACCACTTCGCTTCGTGATGCGATTGCAGTTTTGGAAGGTAGAAATAAGGGCCGCTGCCTTTTTGAAGTAACGCTTTGTAGTTGTTATAGAAATACAGAGCGAAATCGAATAGCGCACCTGGAATGATCTGACCGTGCCACGTAACGTGTTTTTCTTTTAAATGAAGGCCGCGAACACGGCAGATCAACACCGCTGGGTCATCTTCCAGCTGATAATGTTTGCCATTGCCAGGATTGGTGTAACTGATGGTGCCATTAACAGCATCGCGCAAGTTAATTTGACCATCCAGCACTTTACTCCATGCAGGAGACATTGAATCTTCGAAGTCTGCCATGAACACTTTTACATTCGCATTCAGTGCGTTAATCACCATCTTGCGGTCAGTTGGTCCGGTAATCTCCACACGGCGATCTTGCAGATCTTGTGGGATTCCTAGGATCTTCCAACTTCCTTCACGGATGTCTTGTGTCTCTGGTAGAAAATCTGGTAGCTCACCAGCATCAATACGTGCTTGCTTCTCTTCTCTTGCTTCCAGCAACTGTTCAACACGTCCGGCAAATTTTTCACACAGTAGAGATAAAAAGGTTTGGGCTTCAACAGGGAAAATTGCTTGATGTTCTGGAGCAACGACTCCATTCACCTCAAGCATGCCTTGGGTTTGCTTTAGTTGTTGTGTTTTTTGTTCTGTCTGAGCAAGCATAATCATTCATCCTTAACGTGCTTTATCAATCTTGGGCAGTCAGCGTAAAGCTACATTTGTAAGTTATGAACAACAAATTACATCCTTTAACTTTGTGTTCAA